>DATACQ010000774.1:0-6088 GCA_036258955.1 Binatia bacterium | reverse complement strand
TCAGAACTTTCACTTACCGCAATCAAAAACAGTTTTCTACTGCGGCGAAGCCAGGACAGGTAGAGCGCGCGATAGGCAGCGAGAGGCGCGCACCGTAGCAATAGCAGTAATGAGTGCTTGTTAACTCTAGACCGGGGACCTAAATTCGGCGGCGTTAACTCCGGATCGCCTTGGTCACCGATCGGGTCGAACCGCCTTCGGGCGTGCTCTGTCCCCAGACGTGAATGTACTGGGACTGCGAACCGTCGCCACCCGCCACAACAATCATGATATCTTCCGGCTTGTCGGTAACCGGAATGACGCTTTCCCGGGTGAGCTTCAAGTCGGACCTGCGCTTCACCCGTTGTTGAAACGTCTCCTCCGGCAGCTCCTTCATGCGATAAGCGGCGCGCTCCCAAATGAACTTTTGCACATCCCGCTTGCCGAAGCCGTCCCCAGCGATGATTTTGGCATGTTCGGGGCAAATCACCATGATCGCTTCCGGTCCGGAAGGCCCGTCCATCTTCTGCGCAAAATTAGTGAGCACGCCTATCGCCGTTGAGCTATCGAGATCCGATGCGCGGATCGAAGCATCGGCGCTGATCGCCGTTACCGTGCTTTGATCGAGGTCGAAGCCACGCTCGACGTGAAGCGGTTCCCAGGGACTCGCTTCCTCGTTTTCTGCAACGCACATGGAGTATTTGCCGGGCCAACCCAGAGTTGCTTTGCAAGTGGTCCCCGGATAGGAGCCGCCAATGTTTCGCTGCATCAAACGAATGCACCGGCCGATGGTCGCGTTGGCGCGCCATCCCTCGCCGAGGGCGTTCGAACCGCCGTTGATGTTGAGTTGCTTTCGCACCGGGCCATTGACAATCAACATCACCGCCGGTCCGCCGGTGGTTGCCTGGAGAGCATAGAGGTTAAGTTTTGGATCGGTGATTGCCTCTGTGGCGGCAACGAGAAGGGGCATGTATTGCGGCAAACAACCAGCCATAACGGCATTAATCGCGATCTTTTCTATGGTGGCCGGCGCCCAGCGCGGCGGCACAGTGCCGATAACCTCCTGCGGATCGCGCTCGACGGCCGCGAGCATTTGTAGGACGCGCTCTTCGGTGGGCGGAATGATAGGAAGACCGTCCGTCCATCCCTTTTCCTCGAAAAAGGAGTTAACCGCCCAAAGATCGTCTGCGACGTTTACACGCTCGGCTTGTAATGCGTTCGCGTCCATTCTTCTTCCTTATGATCCGTTGTCTATGTACCCTAACGAATGTTCCGACAAAGGCATTTCTCGAATGTCATTCAGAGGCGAGCCGAAGAATCCCGGATTCGTGGGCTCAATCCGAGATGCTTCGCCTTGACTCAGCATGACATCGACTGGGCGATGTCGCCTAGCGCGAGCCGTTTATTGAGGAACCCATCACACTGAGGACTCCAACCCAGATCCGGAATAATAGCCTCGAAACTATAAACCAGAAACTGCCCGGACGTTTTCCCCCCGCGGTTCCACCAACGTCTCCAGCAGCGGGGCGAACGCGGCGTCGGCGCGCTTGCGCACTTCCTCCGACTTTACCGTGCCGATCGGATGGCGAACGATCACAATCGGTGAATCTGGCGCGTTGAAAGCTTCTCGTTCCGACTTCGCGAGAGCTTCGAATGGATGCGTAATGACGGTGACGGCGAACTTGCCGCGCTTCTGGATCTCTATGGAATCGTGGACACTCCACGATGTGCACGAGCCTCAATATCCTAGACCGCTGATCACAAAATCGCTTTCGGCCGCAAGTTCATCCAAATCTTTTTTGGGCGCGCCCTGCTGGGCGGTGAGCTTGCGGCGCTTAACGACGCCCGCGATCTCGTATGTTTGCTTGAGAAGTTCTTCAAAGCGAGCTTGCAGCATGTCGTTGTTCGGTTTGCTGTTGTCCAGAAACCCCACGACCTTGCCATCGAGATCAGGAAACCGCGGCAATGCTGAAATCTGCTGCGCCGAGGCTTGCGCTTTTCCTTCCGGACTCAAGACAATCATCTTCTTCCCTCCTTATCTATGCAGAGAAACTCGTCGGAAGCGCTAATCTGACTCACTTCCGGCGAGTGCCAATCCAGCCATAATCCAATATCACCAGCCGGCCGCCTATCGCAAATGTACGAACTATCCTGATTCGCTCTGTGGAAGCAATTTCGTAAACGAGAGTAGTCTGGTGTAACTGAGGTTCGTAACATAACTTGAGCGTCATTGCGGGCAAGCTGGCGTGATCCCCGCTTTCGCGAGGAAGCGCAACCCAGAATCCAGCGTAAGGGCGGGTTTCAAACCCGCCCCTACAAGATTCCCGCTTCCGCGGGAATGACGAAATTGGACTCCGGGCTCTTTAAAACGAACTTTAGTTACAGGACACTAGCTGCGCGGTGTGAGGAGGCCGACTACTTTCCTGACGTTATCCAACCTTTCCAGGTTCTTCATTGTCTTTAGCAGCTCTTCGCATTGCCCGTTGGATATGACGCTCCTCGCATTGCTGCGGAACTTGTCCAGGATCTCTTCATCGGTCATCGGATTGCGCGGATCGCCTTTGGCCACTGTGGCCGTGTATGTGAGGAGCGTGCCGTTCGCCAACGCCACGCTGACCGGACAATAAGGTCCGGGCTCCGGAATCGATTCGTCAATGATCACTTTCACTTTACGCAACGCTTCTTGCGACCGTGGATCGTTTACTTTCTCGTCCGTGAAAGTGGCAATCTCGAGCTTGCCATCCAAGATCGCCATAGCGACCACGTAGTTGATCGCAAACTTGCCGCGCAAACCGGTCTTGACCTCGGCGTGGTAGTGACGCTTGTAGCGCTCGGGCGGGATCCTTACTTCGACCTTGGCGACGTCAGAAAATTCAAAATCATTCTCGCCTCTGACGTGCAGCGCCGCATCGGCGGCGAGAAACTGCGGCGCGCTGCACGGATGTTTCTTAAGGCCCAGACCGGGTGACTCGAGGAAGTACGGCTTGCCGATGTTGCTGATCATCTTTTCATAGTCGCAGCTGTCTTTGCCGAAAAATGTATCGCAGAAGCCGCGCGGCGCCTCAAAAATGGCGGCATCAGCAGTGAAGCCTTGTTCCGCAAGCAGGGCTGCTTCGACGCCGAGGCGTGCCGCATTGCCTGCATGAAATGGCTTCACCATGGAGCCTTGCTGGCGATGAATCCCACCGCAGCCGGAAGCCGCCACCCCGAAGGCGGCTCTGATTTGACTGACATCGAGGTTGAGCAAACTGGCACTTGCCGCCGCTGCACCGATCGTGCCCAGGACTGGCGTGCTATGAAAGCCGCGATCTTGGAGATTCGGACTTGCGCCGGCAATTTTAGTGAGGACCTCGATCCCGACAGCATACGCCTTCAGCAGTTCCTGACCGGAGGCCCCGATGGTTTCGCCCAACGTAAGCGCGGCACCGACGACCATGCTGCTTGGGTGCCCGGCGTGAATAAAGGGTTCCCAATCGTCGTAATCGACGGCGTGCGCGAATCCTCCATTGGCGAAGGCGGCTACGGGCGCGGAACCCCTCTGCCGGGTACCCCAGAGTGCTGACTCCTGACTTTCGCCGAAGCGTTTGCAATAATTCGCGACGATTTGCGGCGCTTCCGTTGAAATCCCAACGAGCGCGACCCCAAGCGTGTCGAGTATGTGCATTTTGGTGGTGCTTAAAACTCTCTCGGGTATGCTAACGTAGTCAGTTTCAACGACAAAGCGGGCGAGTGTCTCAGTAACCGGCGGAGGCGTGGACATCTTGTTCTCCTTCGCAATGAACGATATGAAATTCATTATCCGAACCGTAGGACTGTCGGCAATAGGCACCGGTAGGCGAGAGGCATGAGGCAACAGGCGAGGGTAAGAATCCGCTGATGACAGATTGTCCGATAATGTGATTCTGAGCCGCAGGCGAAGAATCTCGTCTCTATCCGCTTGCGAATCATTGTAAGAAGAGGAATTTGCGAAATAGGAGATCTTAAGAATGAGCGGTAGTTTAGAGGGCGTTCGAATTTTGGAACTAGGCAACTTTATATCGGGCCCTTACGGCGCGATGTTGCTCGCGGACATGGGTGCTGAGGTGATCAAAGTTGAAAATCCCAAGGGCGGCGATCCTTTTCGCGGCTGGGATTTCGGCGGCGATCAGCCGAACTTCTGGGCGTACAACCGGGGCAAAAAAAGCGTCACCGTGAATCTCCAGACCGCTGAAGGCAAAGAGCTCTTCTACAAGCTGGTGAAGACCGCCGACGTGGTGATGGATAATTACCGTCCCGGCGTTACAAAAAAACTCGGCATCGACTATGAATCGCTGCGCAAGATCAATGAACGGATCATCTGTTGCTCGATCACGGGCACCGGCCCTACGGGACCCTATGTGAACCGTCCCGCATACGACACCGTGGGACAAGGCATGGGCGGCATGATGAGCGTGCTCATGGATCCCAAAAACCCCAAACCCATTGGTCCGGCGTATGCCGATTGTCTAAGCGGCATGTTTTCAGCGCTTGGCGTATTGAGCGCACTGATGGCGCGCACCCGCACCGGGAAAGGGCAACAGATTGACGCAACCATGGTTGGGTCTATTCTGGCGTTCTTAAATGCGCCTGCGACGGAGACTCTCGCCCACGGCCGAGTGCCCGGGCCGTATACGCGACCGCGCCAATCCCAGACTTACGCTTTCGCGTGTTCCGACGGCGCGATGTTAGCGATACACCTGTCTTCGCCACAAAAATTCTGGGAGGGCCTCTGCAACGCCGTTGAGCATCCCGAGTTGATCGACGATGCCCGTTTTAAGACGCGCCCCGACCGGCGCCAAAACTATGACGAGCTAAGCAAAGTGTTCGGAGAGTTTTTCAAAGCCAAGCCGCGTGCTTACTGGCTGGAACGACTCGAGGCCCATGACGTGCCGCATACGCCGGTTTATAACTTGAAAGAAGTATTCGATGATCCGCAGGTTCAACACATGGGCTTGAAGATCGAGATCGAGCGCAAAGACAAACCGACGATTCGTACGGTCAAATTTCCGCTCGAATACAGCGATACGAAACCATCCCATCCGATTCCTCCGCCGGAGCTCGGTGAGCATAATGCCGAGTTTTTTCAGGCGTTGGGCTATAACGAGAAGAATCTCGCGGAGTTCAAAGAAAAGGGAGTCATCTAATAGCCACTAGCCAATAGGCAATAGGGCTTTAGGCTTTAGGCATTGGGAATACGGGGATGAAGGTGGAATGCGACAGATAGCCAGTGCCCTATTCTCCTATCGCCCGGCGAAGGGATTCACGTATTTCGTTAGCCGTCAAGGTATCGGACGCGCTCCGTACATAAAGGCATTAGGGGGCGGGAGTCCTGGGCCAAAGACTCCCGACCCCTTATTCGCGCGAAGCCATTCGAGCATGCCGGCTGATCGATGGAATAGGTCTTATGATCACCCGAATCAGAAGAGTCGTTCCTGAAGATGCGGCAGCACTCGCCGAGCTTTTGCGCGATATCGGTTGGTTCGCAACGCTGAACGACAAGCCAATTGAAACGGTTACGGCTCAGATCGAGTTACAAATAGCACAGTGCCTTGCCGATAACAGCCATTCGATTTACGTTGCCGAGTCTTCAGTTGGCAAAATTGCCGGCTACACTTCCGTTCATTGGCTGCCCTATCTCTTCATGGCTGGCCCGGAAGGTTATGTATCGGAGTTGTTTGTTCACTCAAACGCGCGTGGTCAGGGCATTGGCGACGAACTCATGCGAGCGGTTGAAGTTGACGCGCGAGCTCGGGGATGCTCGCGTCTTTCCCTCGTTAATTTGCGCCATCGCGAGTCCTACTTGCGCAAGTTCTATATCAAGGCGGGATGGGAAGAGCGCCCGGAGGCAGCAAATTTCCTCTACCGCATAGCTTAGGTCGTGGAAGTTTCTGGTTCCAGTTTCTGGTTTCTAGTTGAGCCCCAAGTTCCTTGGCACAATCCCGCAGTCATTCCGGAAAAGCTGGCAATCATAGCTTCAGCCTCCGGCTGATCAGCCTTTGGCTGAAGCGCGACCTGAAATCCAGTGTAGGGGCGGGTTTTAAACCCGCCCCTACGAGATTCCCGCTTGCGCCGGAATGACGGAAAACAAGCC
>DATACQ010000773.1:0-1520 GCA_036258955.1 Binatia bacterium | reverse complement strand
TGGGCAAATTTTCCATGCCATATCTGCTGGCGCGCGCGATTATCGATGGGAAACTGTTCCTTGATGCATTTACCGATTCGGCAGTTAAGGATAACAATGTTTTGCGTTTGGCTGAAAAAATTCACATGCACCTCGACCCTGATCTGCAACCCACTGCTCAAGGCAGCCGTCCGTGCAAGGTCACCATTCGCCTGCGCGATGGGCGGACTCTTTCCCGGCAAGTCGATTACGCTAAGGGCAGCCGCGAAGCTCCAATGAGCGGCAAAGAACTTAGACAAAAATTTGTTGCTTGCGCGCGTGAAGCTCTCGATGACAGTTCAATTGAACGCATCATCGAGTACGTCGAGCATTTGGAAAGTTTGGAAGATATCCGGCCGATGTGCCGGTTGCTAATCGGACCCGAGCAATCGTCGGCAGCGCCGTGAACAAGCGCGACGCTAGCGGCTTATCTCGTGCGGCTCGCGTTGGCTGGAGTTTATACGCCTGATCGTGGCGGATTTGACACTATCTTCCGCCTGGTGGTATGAGCGGCTAAATCGGCGATCAACAAAGAAAGGGGAGTGGCATGGCGTATGACATCAAGAAAGTAGATGTATGGGCTGGCGAAATCGCGGATCGCCCAGGCGGGCTGGGGGCGACGGTTGAGGCGTTGAGCAAGGCGGGCGCCAACTTAGAATTTCTTGTTTCGCGCCGCGCTCCCGACCGTCCCGGCACAGGGGTGGTTTTCTTAACTCCGATTAAAGGAACAAAGCAGAAGAATGCGGCTCAGAGCGCCGGGCTCAGCACAACCGACAGCCTGCATTCCGTCCGGGTCGAAGGTCCGGACAAACCTGGCCTGGGAACTCAGTTGACTCGCGCGCTAGCCGATGCAGGGATAAACCTGCGCGGCGTCTCGGCGGCTGCCCTTGGACGGCGGATGGTGACTTACCTGGCGTTCGATAACGCGGCGGACGCGGATAAAGCAATCCGCGCCCTAAGAAAAGCGCTGAAGTGATTTGCGTCTTCGCCGATACGCTCCCGAGGAATGAAATTATCGAGAGCGGCTAAGCCATGCTTAACAGTTTCATCGATGCCTGTTTCACTAAGCACTAAAACAGCACTCCACCAATTATTCCCAGCAGCGAAAAACCCATCCCAAAGACAGCGATTATAATTGCGGCGATACTGAGGATTCCCCCGCTCACGCGCGGTGACGCGGACATGAAAAAACCGATAATGCCGAAGACAATTGCTAGCAGTTCGACTACTAATCCCCACCCGGGATGACCGCTAAACACGAGTAGAATTCCACCGACGGCTGTGACGATGGCCAGTGTTGCGGCGATCCCGGTCCTTTGCTCCATGATGATGATCTCTCCCGGATAGTACTCCCAAGGTTATCGAGAGATTGACGAAACCTGGAAGTTATCGCGACTAATGAACTCTCCCTCCAACCTAACGCTGTCGCCATTGCGGAGGCGGCGGAAAGCATCTACGTCACTGGGCCTGGCATTGAAAGGCAAAGCGACTGTGACAGTTCC
>DATACQ010000772.1:0-2218 GCA_036258955.1 Binatia bacterium | reverse complement strand
ACAGGACACTAGTGTCCTGGAACCAAAGTTCGTTTACAAAGGCCCGAGTCTGAAATCGTCATTCCCGCGGAAACGGGAATGTTGTAGGGGCGGGTTTGAAACCCGCCCTTACGCTGGATCTCGTCGCGCTTCAGCCCAGGGCTGATGAGCCGCAGGGGCAACTATTATCGTCAGCCTGCCCAAAATGACGATTTGAAATACATTACGAAGTTCAGGGATAGCACACGAAAGTAAAACCGAGGAAGAATTTATGAAAACCAACACTGTCCGTGTTGCCAATGAGGCAAACAATCGGCAAGCGAAAAACGGCCAAATCGATCGGCCCGAAGCTCTAGGAAAACCGCAGATGAAGTGGGGTAGCGACGTTGTCGCTGAAATAACCCGAAGGCTCGATCTCCGATATATCGCGCTGGTGCCCGGCGCTAGTTACCGCGGCTTTCACGACAGCATCGTCAATTATCTTGGAAATACTAATCCGCAGATGGTCATCTGCCTTCATGAAGAGCATGCCGTGTCCATCGCTGATGGCTACGGCAAAGTCACCGAAACGCCCATGGCGGTGGCGTTGCACTCCAATGTCGGGCTGATGCATGCGACGATGCCAATCTTCAACGCCTGGTGCGACCGCACCCCGATGATCATCTTCGGGGCAACCGGCCCCGTGGATGCTCATCGGCGCCGGCCATGGATCGACTGGATTCACACCGCGAAGGATCAGGCCTCGATAATTCGCAACTACACAAAGTGGGACGATCAACCGGCGTCGGCGCAAGCGGCGGTCGAGTCTGTGCTACGGGCCAACCAAATAACGCGAACCCCGCCCTATGGGCCGGTGTACATTTGTCTTGATGCGGGGCTGCAAGAATCAGCTCTCGCCGAAGATGTCTCGATTCCCGATCCGGCGCGTTTTGCGCCGGCGGAGTCGCCCGCAGTGCCACGGTCAACCTTATTGAAGGTTTCTAAGGCCATTGAGAAGGCAAAATTTCCATTGATTCTAATGGGACGCGTGTCGCGTCGGCAGGAGGATTGGGACCGCCGCGTGCGCTTTGCGGAGGCCATCGGAGCCGCGGTGTTGACCAGCAGTAACGATGCCTCATCGTTTCCGACCCTCCATCCATTGCACCTGGCGGCGCCGTGCTTGCGGCCGAATAAAGCCGCCACCGCGCTCATCGAAAAGTCCGACCTGGTGATCAGTATGGATTGGTTAGATCTTGCCGGCGCGTTTCGTCTCGCCGTTGGCACGGCGCAAACCCAGGATCCTGTGGACAAGACGGTTATCCATTGTTCGTTGGATGTCGTTCGCACGAACGGATGGAGCATGGATCACCAGGCCCTTCCGGCGGTGGACATTCCCATTCTCGCAGAGCCCGATCGTTTTATCGCGCAGATGCTCGACGAACTGGAGGCCAAGAAGACGCCGAAGCCAAAAGCGCGAGCGGAGATGAAAGGTTTCACTCACTGGAATAACGCGCTCAAAAACCACATACCGGCCGCTGGCGCGCAGCGGATGACACTCTGGGACATGGCAATGACGATGCGCGAGTTTGCCAGTGAACGTCCGGTGACTTTCGCGCGCTTACCGCTAGGCTGGCCGGGGGAAGCCTATGCATTCGACGGCCCCATGTCATTCATGGGAAACGACGGCGGCGGCGCCGTCGGAACCGGTCCCGGGCACACCATTGGGACGGCGTTGGCGCTTCGGGATAGCGGCCGGCTGACGATCGGCGTGATCGGTGACGGTGACTATCTCATGGGAGTAAATGCGCTCTGGACGGCGGCTCATTTTCAGATTCCAGTGATGATCGTTGTCGCCGACAACCGATCTTATTTCAACGACGAGATGCATCAGGAGCGGGTCGCGCAAATGCGTAGCCGGCCGGCGCAGAATCGCTGGATCGGGCAGCGCATCGACGATCCGAGAGTGGACCTGGTTGCAATGGCGCGAGCCCAGGGATTTGAAGGCGAGGATCCTGTCTCGACACCGGAAGCGCTGGCGAAAGCCCTTAAGCGAGGCGCCGAAATTGTCGCCAAAGGCGGCCGCTACTTCATAGATTCAGTGATAGAGCCTGGCTATGCAGACAGCGGACCCGATCAACGCTCGGGCGGCACGAAGAAGGGCTGATGCCCAATTCAAGAGTTCAAGGGTTCAAGAGTTCAAGTTCAATGTTTCGCTGCATCGAAGTTTCGGATTCGAGATCTCAGACCTTGAACCTTGAAC
>DATACQ010000771.1:0-3357 GCA_036258955.1 Binatia bacterium | reverse complement strand
GTTCTTCAGCCTCATAGACCTCCGGTAGGCACGCTGCTGAAAAGGCCTCATATGCTTCGTTGCGCTCGACCGATTTCGCGTCAACGTACAAGCGTACGCCTCTGCTCATCGATCTTCGCGCGCCTCGCCTCTGAGCCCTTTTGAGCAGCGTGCAAAGGCTTGCGCGCTTGGAATTCGGGATTGCGTTCAACCCGAAAGAAAAAACGCTAAACTAGCACTAGCTTAGCTAGAAGCTGCTGCTAAATAACGCTAGCCCGCTAAGAAAACGGCGGAGTCTTACCGTCGAGCAATGTGCCAAGCTGGTGCGGCGGGAAACGCAGTCCGACGAAGAAAGCACCGAACACTCCATATGCGGCGCTCGCCTCGTCAAAGCGCATTTCGTAAACCAGCTTCTTGAATACCAGCGGGTCGTCGGCGAAAAGATCGACCCCCCACCCCAATCGTCGAAGCCGATGGAGCCGGAGATGATCTGCGTCACCTGACCGGCATAGCGGCGACCAATTGTGCCGTGTTCGCGCATCATGCGCTGGCGCTCGCCAATGGCCTCGCCGTACCAGTTCTTCACTTCGCCCCGTAGCTTGTTCATGGGGTAGAAGCACAGATAACGCCGCGGTGGAATTTCCGGCCAAAGCCGCGGCGCTGCGACCTGGCGTTGCTTTTCCAGCTCACTTTCTACTTCGCGGTTCCATTCAGCGCTACCGGGGCGTAAGCCCTTGTGCATCAATCCCGCGTACAGTTTAACGGAAGCCTCGTAAAGACCGAGCTCCACCACCGATAAATAGGAGGTCGCCGGCTCGAGAAACTCGTTGAATCGCGAGTGCGCCAGCTGCAGCTCGGCATGGTTGAGTTCCTCGAGGCTGCGCCGGTAGTGGACTATCATCAGATCGCCTTTGTGGCCCACGAGCGAAAATAGCGCGCTCGGCTCCCGGTGGTTTTGCTCCCAATGTGAAAAGCGCGCCGAGGCGCGCTCGATAATCCTTTTTTGATCGGAGGCCGCGAGCGCTCGCCACGCCGCCCAGCGCAGGCGAAACATTTGATGCAAAATGAAGAAGCCTTCCAAAGTAAGCGGCGCGGCCGGCAGTGTCCCGATGTTAGTCTCGCTACTTTCCCGTTTCATAGTGCCGCCCCTGAAGTGAAATGTGGTCAGCCCGTTTGCGGCGATCCCGTGGGCGCTGGCTGATCCGGTTTGATACCCCGGAGCCGGCTCCGCAACGCCTGAAAACCGCGCTTGCCGAGTCGGAACAATTTGGGCACGAGCCAAACCACGACCGCCAGAAAACTCAGTACCAAGATCAACATCAGGATTGGATGGTTAAAGACCAACCAAAGACTGCCCAGAACGGCGACGTCCTCGCTCACACTCGCTGTCCAGTTGCTGAAGGGCTCCGGGCTCGTGTTGATGGCCAGCCGCATCGTCGCTTTGGTGCCGTGTGCGGCGAGCGCGACGGTGCCTCCGGCGAGAATTGCCGCGAACTCGAGGGCGGGATTCATATCGCCCATCGCTTTTGCCGCAAGGACGGCGCCGGCCGGTACGCGGATAAAGGTATGCAACGCATCCCAACCGTTATCCACGTAAGGCACTTTGTCGGCAAAGAACTCGATCAGATACATAACACCGGCGACAGCGATCACCACGGGATGGGCAAGCACTTGCAACTCCGGCGGCAGTTGAATCATCTCCGAGCGGCTTGCAATGCCGAGGGCGGCTACCGTCGCATAGAGATTGATGCCGGAGGTCCAAGCGGCTCCCATAGCGAGGCTCAGCGCTTCCATTGTGCCCATCTATGGCCTCCTGTTTGTGCGCGAGATCGACTGTTGCTGCTCGTCCGTTTGACGCAGAGAGCGTCGATTCATTACAAACTTCTGCTCGTCACCGCTGCTATATTTTCCACTTGCTTTCGACCTTATCTTTGTAGTCTTTCGTATAAGCGTTCACGGCCGGGAACTGGTCCATCCATTTATACGGCCGGCAGGCATCGATCAACACCCGATCCGATGTGTAGCCCCGCGGCGAGCGTTCTTCGGGAGGCAGCGCCGGCTCGCACACTGAGGCCCATACGCCTTTCACTACGTCCAGGCCCTCGCGTACGTGACAGCGGGTGGCAATCGCCCAGATCACATCGGCTGGGTTGGCGATATCGATGTCGTCATCAACCACCACGACAAACTTTCCGCCGTAAGCGCCAGCGCGAGCACCAGCGGCAACCAGGAGAGCTTGCTTTGAGTGACCGGCATAACGTTGCTTGATAGCAATCACGGTGAATGGACCCGGTTGTCCGCCATAGACAAACCCCCAAACGCCTTTCACTTCCGGAATGCCGGCTTTTTCTAATTGTTCCCAAAGCGTGGCTGCTCCGAGCGGGATCGGCAAATAACTCGCTGGCGGTTTGAGGGGCGGAGCGCCCAGTATGATCGGATCGTTGCGATAGTAGATGCGCTTCACGTTCATAATCGGCGTTTCGCCGACGTTTTCCTCGGTGAAGTACCCCGGCCATTCGCCAAACGGACCCTCTTTCGGCATCTCCTCATCTCCCATCGGTGGTAGCTCGCCTTCCATGACGATCTCCGCGCTGGCCGGAATCGGCAGACCGGTGACAGCTCCACGAGCGACGGCCACCGGTGCACCTTGCAGATAGCCGGCAAACTCAAACTCGTTGACGTCAGGCGGGAGCGGCATTTGGGCTGCAAGGAACACTGCTGGCCCTTGGCAGAGAGTGATCGCGACGGGCAAAGGCTTGCCCGATTCGCGGGCGCGCTCGAATGCCAGGCGTCCATGTTTACCCATGTTCATCTTGACCGAGACCGTGTTCTTGTTCTGGATCATCACTCGGTACGTGCCGATGTTGATCTTGCCTGTCTCCGGATCCTTGGTGATCACGCCGCACCCGGTGCCGATGTACGGTCCGCCGTCGAGATCATGCCATTTGGGTACCGGAAATCTGTACAGATCCACCTCGTTTTCAGCCATTTGATTTTCGAACACCGGTCCGCCTTCGACTTGCTGCACCGGCACCGGCTTATAGGCTGCAAGTTTTTGGCGCCACGCGCGCAGGTAATCAACGCCTTTGAGCTGCGCATCAATGCCCATAGCGGGCCCGGTACGTCTGCAGGTGCGAAATACATTGGAGATCAGACGAAAACCGGTGGGGTAGTTTTCGAAATTGTCGAACAGCAACGCCGGGCCTTCTTTTTCCGCGGCGCGTTCCGTCAGCGCGCCCACTTCGCCGTCGAGATCAGCGCCCTCCAGCCTGCGCAGCTCACCCATTTCTTCGAGCAGCTGCACATAGCCTCGTATGTCCGTTACATCTGGCATAATGTCCTCCACGCTGACGTCATAGTATGCCATGGGCACGAGGT
>DATACQ010000770.1:0-1834 GCA_036258955.1 Binatia bacterium | reverse complement strand
CTTCGAGGGGATGAATCAATACGGATGGTGACGAGCGTACTCCCGCGCTCGTAAGAGTCGTCAAAAAGCAAAGGCCCACGACAAACCAACCGTAGTAGAAGGGTAGCGCAATCGGCGGGCGTTTCTGAGTATTCATTGGGTGTTGTCCCTATCTTTTCAGATATAGCCGCCTCGCTCGGAAAGCACAACCGGAAGGTCGCGGAGCCCTCAGCAGTCGCGATCGTCGCATGGGATCGTTTGCAGCTCTGGAAACCCATGCTAAGAATTACCCTCAATGAACTTGTTGTTTTTGCTTGTCCTATTTACCTCTTTGATCCTACCTACCGCCGCGGCCGCGCAAAACCGGGAAGAGATTCCCTTCGTTCCTACCCCCATTGAAGTCGTGGACAAGATGTTGGAATTGGCCGAACTGAAAAAAAACGATCTGCTCTATGATCTCGGGAGTGGCGATGGGCGCATCGTAATCCACGCTGCCAAGAAATATGGCGCGCGCGCAGTGGGGATCGAGGCGGACTCCAGCTTGATCGCCAAAGCACGGTCGACCGCGAAGGCGGAAGGCGTCAGCCATCTCGTGGAATTTCGCGCGGAAGATGCGTTGAAGGCCGATCTCTCACCCGCCACGGTCATTACGCTTTACATGCTTCCTTGGTTCAACGACGCGATGAAGCCGAGCTTCAAAAGACTTCTAAAATCCGGTACCCGCATCGTCGCCCACGACTTCGGTATTGAGGGGTGGGAGCCGGACAAGACCGTGAAATTGCCGGATCCGGAGATAAAAAACGGCGGGTACAAGCACTATCACACGTTGTTTTTGTGGCGAATCAAAAAATAGAAAGGCCGGTCAGATACTTCAGGTGCCAAGCACGGCACCTAAGCTGATCGCGTCGGACAAAGTAATCGCGCCCGCATACAGTGCCTTGCCAACGATCACTCCCTCCACGCCCTCATTTTGTAGCGGAAGGAGCCTGCGAATATCGTCAAGGCTTGCCACGCCGCCGGCCGCAATTACTGGGATTTTTAGTGACTGCGCGAGCCTGCGGGTATCCTCGATGTTTACGCCGCCGCGCGTGCCGTCGCGGCTGATGTCCGTATAGATGACGCGCGCAGCGCCGTCGGATTCGCAGCGCTTGGCCAGCTCCACGGCATCCATAGTGGTCGTTTCTGTCCAGCCTTTTACCGCCACTTTCCCATTACGCGCATCGATACCGGCGACGATTCTCCCGGGAAAATTTTGGCACAGAGCGCGCAGAAGGTCTTGACGAACGTAAGCAGCCGTCCCTATGACGACACGGGAAACGCCGAGTGCGAGCGCCGCTTCTACAGCTTCGGTCGACCGCAGCCCACCGCCCAACTCCACCGACAATCCGGGAACTTTGCAGATTTCTTCAACCTCTTTACTGTGCACCGGACGCCCTTCGACCGCGCCGTTTAGATCCACAATGTGCAGAAAAGTGGCCCCCTCGCTGACCCAGTGGCGCGCGGCATCAATGGGGTTCTCGAAGTAAACAGTCTCCCTGTCCATCTCGCCTTGAAACAAGCGGACGCAGCGGCCGTCTTTGAGGTCGATCGCGGGAATAATCAGCATAGATCAGATGGAAGCGACGAAGCGGCCGAAATTGGAGAGAATGCGCAGTCCCAGCTCCTGGCTTTTTTCAGGATGAAATTGGCAGGCAAAGAGCCGGTCCGTAGCAATGCTCGAGACGAAGGAGACACCGTAGTCTGTCGTCGTCGCAATCAGGGATTGGTCTTCAGGAACAACAAAGAACGAATGAACGAAATAGACGTAGTCGCCCGTCGTGATCCCTTCCAGAAATGGCGATTCCTTCTTCTTTTC
>DATACQ010000769.1:0-4342 GCA_036258955.1 Binatia bacterium | reverse complement strand
GGGATTTTCGCTGGGCACGTTTTCGATGTGCACGTGCAGCAAGCCGAACTCGCCTTCGACATCGATGTCGTGGCAGTTGCGCGCAAGGCCGGGAACGGCGAAAACCCGCACGCGGGTTTGATCCGGTCCGATACCCGCCAGGCTAACGGCGGCCGTCACGTTGACGTTAGCGGGAAACCCGCGACACGCTTCGCGCGCGGATCCGGAAAAGATCTCTTTTTCTTCTTGCAAGCCCAGCAGCGAGATGCCGCGTTAAGCAAATAGGGAGCGCCTTCGAGACCCCTGGGCGGCTTGCGCGTCGTGTGGGTCACGTGCCGGATCGCGCCCACTGACGCCGACTTGATACCGTCCAGGCCGGCAATAGCTCCGGACGGGCAGTACAAGCGACAGCCAGTCTTGCGCGAGTTCTCCATGATTTCCGGATGTTCCAGGAGCGCGCCGACGCTGATCACCATTAGATCCTTCCCTGCAGCGAATACTTTCTGGGCGAGACTCGGCACGACCTCGCCGCCTGCGGCTTCGATGACCAGATCCGAAGCGGCAATTAATTCGTCCAATGAAAGATAAGGCGGGGCATTTCGAAAACTCGCCAGCAATTCCCGCGCGGTTTTCTCGGTCCGGCTCGTGACTCCGGCGATGTTTATGGCGAGCGTTCCGTCCTCCACGGCCGTGAGCAGCGCTTTACCGATTGCTCCACAGCCAACGATCCCAACGGATTTTACTCTCATAAGCGCCAACTCTCCTCACTCATCTACTCACGGTTCTGTTATAGTTTTATTGGGCCAATTTCGCCAGTGCGCTGGAGCATACGATCTCACCAGAAGCCCACCAAGACTCCTCGGTCTTCGTGAACGTCGCGGTGGAGACCTACCCACGATCACAGTTTGTAGAGCATTAAATAGACGATCACGCCGGTGACGGAAACGTAGAGCCAGATCGGAAAGGTCCAGCGAGCAATCCGTCGATGCTCAGGGAATTTTTCTCGCAGGGCGCGGATGACGGTTAACAACACCAGCGGCACCACAGCCGTCGCGAGAATCGTGTGGGTAATCAGAATTATAAAATACACGGTGCGGATCCAACCCTGACCTCTATAGGCGACGGAGCCCACTTGGTAGTGATAGATGAGATAGCTGACGAGAAACAGAGTCGAGCAACCGAGCGCCGCGAGCATCGCGGCGCGATGCGCCTGAATGTTTTTGGAGCGAATAAAAATGTAACCGGCGCAAAGAAAAACGGCGCTGAGACTGTTCAGCGCCGCATTAAGGGTCGGAAGTTCGGTGACCGAAATCAACGCGGAAAAATATCCGGCAACAGCATCAAAATAAGAAAAACGCAAAGAATGAACGGGCTCAGCGCGATCCACCCCAAGGTAACGCGTTCGAATTTCAGGTGCATGAAGTAAAGCGCCACCAGCGCCGCCTTCGTTACTGCCAAGACAATAAGCAGGATGGCAATGGCCAACTTGCTGATCGGCAGATAAATGACTGCGAGCTCGATGATCGTCAATGCCAGTAACCACCAGAAAACGCCCATGTAATTGGGATGTTTATGCGCATCTGCCGCTGTCATCAAAACGCTCCTCCCGATCCGCTAGATCAAATAAACGAAAGTAAAAATCAATATCCAGACCAGATCGACGAAATGCCAGTAGAGGCCGGCAATCTCTACGTGTTTGGCCTGATAGCGACCGCGGTTGACGGCTAGCAACACGCAAATGTTGTAGATCACGCCGCCGGTCACATGCATGCCGTGGAAGCCCGTGAGCACGAAAAAAGTCGTGGCAAAAAGGTCCTTGGAAAAAGACAGGTTGTGGTGCGGCAAAGTATGACCAATCAGGTGCGTCCACTCATAGGCTTGGCAACCCAAGAAAAATAGCCCGCCCAGAATCGTAAACCCCATGAACTTTTTGAAGCGCGCCTTGTCACCATTCTGGATGGCTGCAAGCGACTGCACCATGGTAACGCTGCTGACGATCAGGACGAAAGTCATGAACGCGGTTAGATTGATGCCGAGTACTTCTGCCGGCACCGGCCAGCTCGTGCTCGCGTAGCGCAATATGCCATAACCGACGATTAGACCGCCAAACGACATAGCGTCGCCGGCCAGAAATAGCCACATGCCCAACTTGCCCCAGCTTTCCGGGGTGAGCGGTGACTCGTTGGCTTCGACGCCAACGTGCACAGCTGCAGCATCACTCATCTGCCACTCTCCTTCTGATCTAAAGATAAGTGCACGGTCTCTGTCACCGCAGGCTTCTCCTCGTTTTTACCCGCGGCGCGCCGGTACGCGTAAACCAAGTAGCCGGCAATGGAACCCATCACCAGGTATGGCGTCGCCATGAGGAATAGCACGCTCCAATTATAAGCATCACTGGCCGAGCCGTCCGCGCCGGTGAGACATACGGCGCACGCGCTCGCCAGCGGTGAACGCGCAAAAAACGCCCCCAGCAGCATCACTGATGCCGTAAGTTTCGGGAGTCGCAGCATTGCTTGAAGCCGGCGTAAGCAAACGCAACGATCCTTCACTGTCACCGTCACCATCTCAGCCATGTCAATAGAGATAAACCAAACCGTACAGCACCGGCCACAAAGCCACGACGAAAATCCAGTACATAGCGCAAATTTGTACTCCCGTATAATTCTTGCTGGAGTAGCGCCCTTTGCGCGCCTGCGCATACACCACCAATAACCAGGCCAAGGCGCCGAGAACGTGAACGCCGTGGGCGCCGATAAGCGCGTAGAACAAGCCACCATAGACACTGCTCGACACGGTCAGACCAAAATGCACGAGCTTGATCCACTCAGAGCCCTGGATGGCGAGAAATAACGTCCCCAAGAAAGCGGTGAGCGCCAACGAGCGCGTCGCGGCATCCCGACGACCGGCCCGCATCGACCTCAGGGTAAAATGCATCGTCACGGCGCTGATAAGCAAGACAACCGTATTGATGCCAGTCACTCCAATGGGCAGCCGTGGCTGAAAGGGCGGCGGCCAGTTTGTCGCCGATAGGCGAAAGACGATGAATGCGCCGATCAGTCCGGCAAAAAACATCGTCTCCGCACCAAGCAACATAATCGTGCCAAGCTTCGCATTGTTAAGGAGCAGCGGGTTCGGACGAGGCGGCAACGGCGGCCCGCCCCCGCCGAACGCCGGCTTTCGCACAGGCGCCGGCTCCGGCTCATCGAATTTCCGAGCGGCTGAACCTCTAGCCATCTGCCCTCAGTAGGCGATGATGAAAAGCATCGCCGCGCTGATATACAACGCGATCGCTAGTCCCAAATAAAGACCGCAGCGGCGCAGCTTGCTTCGATCAAAGACTAGTTCTTCCGTTTTATCAAAGTTCATAACGGTACCCTATCAAGCGCCATTACCAATAACAGCACCGGTAGATAAATCAGCGAAGCAAACAGCAGCGTGCGCGCTTTCGGCAACGTGGATTCCAATGCCAATCTTATGCCGCTCAGCAGAAAGCCGGTGCCCAAAATGAATGCGACAATAAAATACACCGGGCCTGCAAGGCCAAGCAAGGTCGGCAGTAGACTTACAGCCAGCAGAGCCGCGGTATGAGAGATGATTTGCCGATTCGTACTCGCTCCGTCAGTATCGAGGACGGGAAGAAATTGAATCCCGGCGCGCGCGTAATCCGTTCGGTACAAGCGCGCAATCGCCAAGGTGTGCGGCACCTGCCACAGAAACATAATCGCAAATAGGACCCACCCGCCAAGATCGAGACTTCCCCTAGCAGCAACCCAGCCGATGACCGGCGGCAAGGCGCCCGGTACCGCGCCGACCAGAACGCAGAGGGGACTGCGCAGCTTCATCGGCGTGTAACAGAGCAGATAGCTGACCGCGATCACGCCCGTGACCGCCGCGCTCAAAAAATTAACGGCCAGCAACAGGTAAATGAGTCCCGCGATGGTTAGCAACAAACCAAACCACAAAGCCTCTCGCGCTTGCAGGCGGCCATCGGGAAGCGGGCGGTGGCGCGTTCTTTCCATTTTAGCATCGGTATCACGCTCGATGACTTGGTTCAGCGTCAAAGTCCCGGCCGCCGCCAACGCAGTGCCCAGAAGCATCTCGAGTAGCCGCACATACTGCGGCACACTCTCCGAGCCGAGGTAGAAACCGACGAAAGCCGTGACCAGCACCATTAAAACAATGCGCGGCTTTGCCAACTCCAGATAATCCGCCAGCCGCCGCAGAGCGCCGGCTTCCGCCACTTGGGCCATCGGAGTCGTGTTCATAGAGAAGCTTGCTCCCGCAAGAGACCCCCCGCCGTTGAAAGTTCCGTAATCCGAGATAAACGGAGCACCCGCAAGGTCAACATCAAACTCGTGACGAG
>DATACQ010000768.1:0-2265 GCA_036258955.1 Binatia bacterium | reverse complement strand
CAGCGGTGGCTCTATCAGAATAACCATCAAGCGGGAGAGCGCGGGCTGTCGTGGGGTTTTTCACATTGCCATCACGAGGGGGCGACCATGTGGTATTTGTGCATGCGCCGGCCGGTAAAGCCGCGAGAAGAATGGACCGTCAGTCTGGATCAGCATCTCGTCTGGATGAAACAGCAACATGAGGCCGGTACGATTCTCTTTTCGGGGCCCACGCCGGACAGAAAATTTGGCATCTATGTCATCCGCGCAGGCTCCAAAGCCGAAGCCGAGAAGATTGCCGGGAGCGATCCCTACACAGCGGCAGGATTTTGCGCTTTCGATCTTTACGAGTGGGAGGTCCACCAGATCATGGGCGCTGGACCGTTCACGGCCAAGGAGCTCCAGGCGCATCGGTCCTAGCTCGGATGGCGCGCCCTGCGTGCGCTGCGAGTTATGACGCCGGCAAGAGCTAACATCCTCCTGTCGTTTGCGAACGCTGTTGGCTGCGTGCGGACGTTGCTCTCTCAAGTTTTCTGAGGCTCAATACTTTTTACCAGAACTTCAAAAAGCCCTCTTGACATAAACTCGAAGCGGCGTTACTAGAGAAATTGAGCGCTAGCCTCCATTAGCGGAAGAGCCCAACGGAGTGCACACGTTGTTTGGCTCCCAAGAAGTAGAGGAGGTACTACGTGAGCGTAGAAAATAGTCCACCGGGCCACTCCAGCCCGCTAACGGCGGGCACGGGCTTTTCGATCACGGCTGTCGGTTGGAATCGAGCTGCCTGAACGAGTTCTCAATCAATGCGCCTGACGCGGCGCCCGGCTCTGAGCCAGGAGAGGAAGAACTTCACGAAGCAGCCACGAGGGAGATAAACAGGCGCGATCGATGACAGCGCCGGACCCACCGAAGCGGGCTCAACAAATTCGCAAAATGGTTTGACGACGCGATAACGTCGGAACGGGTATCTTACGATGTGAGATACCCGTTTTTTATTTTTGGTTGCGTATGCCTGACCACCAGATCAGGGCGATGAACAAGGTTTGCAGCGTGATTCTCGGCAGCAACGGTGTTACCGGTTTACCGCCGATGGTCATGTCACTTATGGCTGCATGAATGTTCGCCGGCAACACGGCGATAAGAAAGACGATGAGGGCCACGGCTGCGATTCGCCGGGTACGCGGCAGGAGAAGACCAACTGCTCCGAGAATCTCGCAAACTCCCGTGAACGTCACCATGAACTCCGCGAATGGCACCCAGGGCGGGACCATGCGGACCAAGTCGAAGCGCATCGCATTGAAATGCGCGACGGCTGTAAAGCAGAACATTACTGCCAAGCCCGCGCGAACAGCTGCAGCCCATTTGTTAAGGCCGCGAACTCCAAGCTGCCCCGCAAGCCGCGCGAGCAACGTTGCGGTCATTAGAACAATGAGCGGCGCCACGGGTCAAAGCCATTCATTGGCCGATCGCCCAGCTTCGGATCTCAACAATCAGTATTCGACAACTTCCATGAATGGGCCGATCCGGTAAGGCATAGGCTTGATTAGGCACGCCGCAGCGTGGCCAGCGCACCGCGACGATGCGCAAACCCTCTTCAGGGGCCCGCTTAGTTCCAAGTCGCAAGATGCGAATCGCCATACATTGCAAACGAACCAATGCGCAGCCCCAGCGCTGCTGCTGCCTCACCGCCGGGAATGCCTTCCCGGTTTCAGTCATCCGGATCGTCTTCTCTGCCCCTGTTGTGGAACCAGGATTCGAACGGTCCAGCGAGCGCGAGAATGATCAATGTGAAAAATGTGCTGAGTAATGCGACGCCCAGGCTGCCAATCCCCACAGCTACCCCAATGGCTGAGGTCATCCAAATTCCGGCAGCCGTTGTTAGTCCCTGGATATTACGTTCCTCACTCAGCTTCAGGATGGAACCGGCTCCGAGGAAGCCTATGCCGGTAACAATACCCTGGATCACGCGGGACATATCTTCTATCTGCATACCGGCGGCCAAGCACGCCAACACAAAAACGGCTGTTCCGAGGCTGACCAACATATGGGTGCGGACCCCAGCGGGCTTGCCGGCTCGCTCCCTTTCAATTCCGACAACCGCCCCGAGCAGGGTCGCGGCGATCATGCGGATAATCACCCGCGTCAACTGCCGCGCATCCGGTAATCCATACACTAGCTCTTCCCAGAAGATATCCATAGTGAATCTCTCTGAACCACTGGACTGCAACAGCAGATTAGCGTCCGCCCTTCATGCTTTACTTTGGCATGACTCAGCACAGCCTGACTTAG
>DATACQ010000767.1:0-2562 GCA_036258955.1 Binatia bacterium | reverse complement strand
CGCTCGAGAATCTTGTCTTTGGCGTTGGGATCCATTTCGCGCGCGCCTTCCGCGCCCGCATGCCCGAGCGCATACCTGATCACCTGGTCGGTCACCTCCCCGTACCGTTCGCCGACGATCACGTTGATAGCCGCTTGGCTGCCGACGTACTGCGACAGCGGCGTGACCATGATCGGGTAGCCGAATTCAGCGCGCACGCGCCCCGCTTCCTCGAGCGCCGCCTCCATCTTATGCTCCAGGCCGACGATTTTCAGTTGGTGGCGCATGTTGGAAATCATGCCGCCCGGCACTTGATGGGCGTACTGCGATTGCTCGTATTCCACCGGCCTGCCTTCCGGGAGCCCCTCTTTGTGCGCCACCGCAGTAAAGTGTCTCGTCACCGCCTCCAGCGGTTTCAAATCCACCGCCGGGGTGTATCCGAGAGCCTTGAGATTGTGCGCAATATTGAAGATAGAAGGTTGTCCCGATCCGTTGGCTAGCGGCGGCACGGCGGTATGCAAAATTCTCATGCCGAGCTTGACCCCCTCCAAATAGCAGAGCGGCGCCTGTCCGCTGTTGCAATGAGCGTGGAACTCGACGGGAATATCGCCCGCGGCCTTGAGCACCACCGGAATCAGTGTTCGCGCCCGCTGGGGCGAAAGTAGGCCGCCGACATCTTTGAAACAAATGCGCCAGGGTTTTGCGGCCGCCGCTTCACGGGCCTTTTTAGCGTAATATTCGTCGGTGTGCCGTGGCGAAACCGAATAGATCAAGTTGGCCACCGTGTCCATGCCGTTCTTCTTGAGATCGATTATTTCTTCTTTGAAGGCGTCGTAGTCGTTCCAGCAATTTGAAGTGCGGGTCATCGTAAGCCCATAGGATACCAAGCGCTCGACCAGCAGTTGCAAAATTGCGTGGGGAGTTTTCTCAAAAGCGCTGTGCATGCCGCCGTGATAACGGAGCCGGGTATTGCGAATGCGCTTGGTGCCTTCACGCAGCCAGTACCACGGATTCTCTTTGTGCTCGCGGACGTATTTCTTAAAAATAACGCTGAGGAAAAACTCCATTGACTCGAAACCTGCGCGGTCCATGTGCGGCGCCGCCGGCAGCATGGCGCCCACGCGCATATTCAGGGCCCAGAGGCTCTGATTGCCGTCGCGCAGTGTGGTATCAATGAAACGGACCTCGTTGCTCATTCGGCCTCCACGGCTTGTTCAAGGGTTCAATGTTCAAAGTTCAAGGTTATCCGGATAAAGTCAATCCGCTATAGTTCAAATTAGTATCTGTATAAATTCTTCCCTTGGAGATCAACGACACGGAGAAACAGCCAATGAAGAGCTATCGGAAAGAGTTATGGTTCAATACGCCTGCGCGGGTCGCGTTTATCAACATTACGCCGCAAATTGAACAATGCTTGCGCGAAAGCGGCGTGCAGGAAGGGCTGACACTGGTCAACGCGATGCATATTACGGCTTCCGTGTTTATCAACGATGATGAGTCGGGCTTGCACCATGATTACACGGTGTGGCTGGAAAAACTGGCTCCTCACGAGCCAATCAAGCAATACCGCCACAACGACACCGGAGAAGACAACGCCGACGCCCACATCAAGCGGCAAGTGATGGGACGTGAAGTCGTGGTAGCGGTTAGCGGAGGCAAGCTGGATTTTGGTCCCTGGGAGCAAATCTTCTACGGCGAGTTCGACGGGCGACGGCGCAAGCGGGTGCTCGTAAAGATAATCGGCGAATGATCAATTTACTCCTGAAAAGCGGCGAACAGCGACTTGATCGCCAATGTCGATGCGCATCAGGTCTTCGCCGACTCCCAAAGCACCCCGTAGCCCGTGGTTCCCTTGGCAATTGCGTGCAAGCAGTTTCCTCTATCCGCAGGTTTAACCCTCTTAAAAACGGATCGGGAAGACTGTTGTACTGGCTTGATAGTCAGTTCTCAGTGAAATAGTCCAAGAATGCTTCGACGGTGCTGAGCATGAACGGAATTTTGTATTTGTTCTACTTTTTACTCAGTTCGTCCTGAGCTTTTGTCCAAGGGCGAACGGGCAATTTTCAGTGAGAACTAGGTAGGCTAAGACTCGGGCTCTCGTTGATTCTCCGATCCTGGGTCATTATGGTTTCTTTATGCAACCAAGGTTTGCAAGACAGCCGGCTCGGCACAATTCTCGCGCGAAAATCGATCGCGATCCGCTGCACGAACGCGCTGATGGGCATCCCTGCCCGCACTTCCCGCGCTGCATCGGTTGTCCATTAACTGATGTCCCGTATCCTGAGCAGCTAGTGCGCAAACGAGAGATCATCTCCCGCGCCCTGTCCAGCTATCCCTCTCTGGCGCGCATTGATATACCTCCGGTCGCCCCGGCGCCGCATCGATGGGGATATCGCGCGCGGGTCAAACTCGTAGTGCGCTCTACGAGCGGTGAGATCGCCGCCGGACTCTACGTGCCGGGAACCCACCGCGTGATGGACATGTCAGGTTGTGCGGTGCATCCGCGCCCGGTCAATCGGGTCGTGTCTTACCTGAAAAAGAAATGCCTCGAACTGAACATTGCTCCATACGATGAACGCGTCG
>DATACQ010000766.1:0-3144 GCA_036258955.1 Binatia bacterium | reverse complement strand
GTTTGGCCTTGATGGGGAGGCGAGGAGCGTTTTCGCCCTTTTCGCTATGGTATGGTTATAGAGTTCTGTAGCTAGCCCGAATTAATCATCGTGCGAAGTCCGATGAGCAAGCCTCTCGGTCGCGGCCAAGGCTGAGTCTCGAGTCTAGGGTCTCCAACCCGAGACTCTAAACGCGACACCCGAGAGTGATTCGATATCCGCTCTCTACGAGGCTTACTCCTCGGGCTGAACACTACGTCGCGAGTTTACTTGGAGCATGAATATGCAGGCTAGGTCAATTGACGAACCCGGGTTGATTTCTCCGATCAAGTTCCAATCCAATCGCACGGAGGCATACGCTGAAATCGACATTCACCCACCTCGGGACTGCGGCTAGGTGAGCCGGCAAAAAAAACGCGCCGGAGCAAGCCGGCGCGTTTGGTGCGGACAAGTTCCACTTGACCTGTACTACGAACGTTTACCGAAATCCTTTCCGGAGACGCCTAAAGCTTTTGCGGTCTCATCATCGAGCCTACCAGTGGGCTTGAGATTCTTTGACTTCTGGAACTCGCGTAAAGCGTGCTGTGTCTTTTCTCCCATAACGCCATCAATCGGACCCGGATCGTGTCCCTCTTTTTTGAGACTCTGCTGTACTTGCCTGATATCATCATGGTCTCTCACCGCTCCACGATCCAAACTGCTGCGGCGGTCGTTGTCACGTATATCAGCGCGCTTGTTGTCCAAGGCACGATCGGTGGCATTGGCTTGCCACATATTCGTGGCTACGTCGACTTTCGTCGCTTTGCCGCCGGCCATGTCGAGTTGTACTTCATAAGTGTCGTCGCCTTTCACCACTTCCCATTCAACATAGTCGGGCTTGTCGTGATTCGTGGCAGTGATTTTGTAGCCCATTTTTTCCAATTCCTTGCGGTAGAAGTTCTTGTCTTGACCTGGCTTGAGAGCTCGCTCTAGGGCTTCCTCGCCCTTATTCCAACCGACTCTGCGGTCACGGTCGCTGAAGCGCGCGTCGCCCTTTCCAGCTGCGGCAACTTTTTTCCCCTGCAACGCCTGCTTGGTTGCATCCGCCCGCCACATGTTTGTAGTGACATCAACCTTTGTTGCCTTGCCTCCGGCCATGTCGATTTGTACTTCGTAGGTGTTATTGCCTTTTACCACTTCCCACTCGACATAGTCCGATTTGTCGTAGTTTACCGCCGAAAGAGTGAACCCCATCTTTTCTAGTTCTCGGCGGTAGAACTCTTTTCCCTCACCGGTTTTAAGCGCGCGTTCCACGGCTTCTTTATCTCTCGTCCAATCAGCCGTGCGGTCGCGGTCACTAAAACGGCTCGGCTCGCGCCGGTTTTCATTTGCATCCCGTACCTCGCGCTGGGCATAAGCCGGGGAGATACTCCATAGAACTAAGCCTACGAACACTGCAGGTGCTCTGAGAAAACTCATACATGACTCCTTTATAATGCTACAATTCCTAATGAAGCGACTGTTGTTTGACCAAGTTGTCGGGGTCATCGCCTCCTTTCGTTAACCTCCCTTCATCTACTTACGTTCGGCATGGCAAAAATTATGCCGAGCCTTTACCGAGACAAACGCCCACTAGAACCTCCTGCCTGCGAACCTTTTCCCCGTGAGGCGTCTCCGAAACGAGACAACCGTCTCGTATTTTGGATTACCTGCTGGGCGGCCGTTTGCAGTCGGGGCTTTGCACCTTGTGAAACTTTGCGAATTGAGCCTCACCTCTGCTAGCGCGTTAGCGTTGGCAAGCATCCGCTGGCACCCTCGCACGGCCTACGCGTGTGATTAGACCGCGTAGTATCTGCTCATGCTGAGGTCGTCGGTTAGGTCTGATAACTTGGCACTTCTACCTGAATGAATTAGATTGAGGGTCAGAAAATTGCCGTTGGCTATGTTAGAGAGGGACGATCAAATCGAGAGGACCATCAATGAAAGCTACTTTACGCGTTGGCGGCGGCGACGATGCTGCGACATGCGGCCGAATCTGTTACGAAGCTTTTAAAACGATTGCCAATCAGCACAGCTTTCCGCCCGATTTTCCGGATCGGGAAACCGCGGTCGATCTATTGTCCCAATTGTTCGCCCGCAACGACATATACTCGGTGGTGGCCGAATTAGACGGGCGAGTAGTCGGCAGCAACTTCCTTTGGGAGAATGCGATGATCGCCGGCGTCGGTCCAATTACTGTGGAGCCGGGGGTCCAGAATGTCGCTGTGGGAAGGCAATTGATGGAGGAGGTGCTGCGGCGCGCCCAGCAGCGCCGTTTCGCTGGAATCAGGTTAGTACAATCTGCTTATCATAATCGCTCGCTGTCTCTCTACACCAAACTCGGCTTCGACGCGCGTGAGCCGCTTTCGGCGCTTAATGGTCCAGCCCTCGGGTTAGAGATACCCGGTCACGCTGTTCGTGCGGCAAACGAACATGATCTGGAGGCCTGCAATCATTTGTGTCGCAGAGTGCATGGGCACGACCGCGGCTCGGAACTGCTCGGCGCGATCAACCAACAAACGGCCAAGGTCGTCGAGCATCACGGTCGCATTACGGGTTACTCAACGGTGATCGGGTTCTTGGGGCACGCAGTCGGCGAGAGTAATGAGGATCTGAAGGCGCTCATCGGAGCGGCAACAGCATTCGATGGTCCGGGGTTTTTATTGCCGACGCGCAACGGCGATGTGCTGCGTTGGTGTTTGGAGAACGGGCTGCGGATTGTTCAGCCCCTGACGCTAATGAGCATAGGCCTGTACAACCGGCCCGCTGGCGCGTTCCTACCTTCAGTAATCTTTTAATGGCATAGACGTATCCCTGCCGCTTACCCGCCCTTCGGTGCGCTTTTCCAGCCCAACAGCAGAAAGGACAACCTTTCCATTTTTGGTTCGGATCAAATCCGGACCGCTCTATTTCACGAGACGAGAAGAATTCCAACTCGTCTAAGCGCTTGACATTGACCTGGCGGACAACTTAGCCTCCGGCACGACGGCGAAAGTTACGAGGAGGTGGCTCATGGCCAAAGCACTAGGTATATTTTTGCTCCCTATCTTTGTCTCGATGGCGCTGGTCACGTCGTCGCTTGCTGCTTCAGTCGAGGAATTTTACAAAGGCAAGACAATCCAATTTGTCGTCGGCGGCTCTGCGGGC
>DATACQ010000765.1:0-3308 GCA_036258955.1 Binatia bacterium | reverse complement strand
GCGAAGCGTGAGCAGCTCATCGATTTCCGTCAAGTCGAAAAGGTCGCCGGCACTTTCGGGCGCGACTTGCGGGTAATCGTAGAGAATAATCGGCGCGGAAAGAATGACATCCCGCCTGCCATTCGCTCCGGCCAGCACTGGCCAGGCGTGCAGATTGATACACGAAGCGGCCGCTTCGCGCGCCCATCCCGGCGGATCGATAAGCGAGACGAAAGCGCCGTCTGCGATCGACAGTAGCGCATGCGTGGCGATGAAGGATCGGCGCAGAGCTAGATTTCGATCCGCCGCGCTCGAGTCCGGCCATGCGGTCAAATTTTCAAGCCGCAGCCGAATCTTCAGAATGCCCCCTGATCTTTCGGCTGCTAGCCGGATCCTGCCATGAATGGGCCACCGTTCTTTGACGATCCTGGCTACGATGCGACTGTCCGGATCACTCAGAGGCTCGATATCGCGTCCTCCGGGCACATCGACCGATAATTCGCGCTCGGACGAAAGCAGTTGCTCGACAACAATGGCTTCATGCTCGATTTCTCGTTCGACAGCCTCGTCCCAGGTCAAATATCGTTTTCCGTGTATCTCCAGCTTATCCACGGCACGGAACTGAAGACGTTCTGCATCGCTCGCTTGTTCAACAATCCGCGCCTGAAGCTGCAGAAACCTGATTTTGAAATGAAGTTCCGGAGCCGCGCCCGGCTCGAGCAAGCATTCGGTCTGAGAACTCCACGGATCTGAGCCGCTGTTGTCACTATAGCTAAGCGGCACAAGGACGCCGAACTGCCAGCGCGCCTGATTCTTAGCCGCCGAGCGCCGGTATGGATAAAGCAGATAGCCTTCGTACAGGACGGCATCGGCGATTTTTTGGGCGATGTCGAACTTCATGAGCGTCCCGTTACCGCTGATTCGATGCGAGTGCGCCTTTACTCCGCGAGCGCAGTTCGTCGAAGAACGCATCCATCTCGCGGCGCGCTCGGTCGCCGCCGTCAAATCCTTGCCAGTGACATCGAAGCCGCGCGACGAGCTCATAGCAGGCATCCACCGGAACGATATAGCAGCGCGGACATTTTCTCTCCCTCCGGTAATCCACCAGGAGGACCTCCACGTCAGCGACAAGGCTTTCAAGAACAGGATGCGCTCGCAGGATGCTGTTCCATGACTCCAGTGGGAGAAGCGATTCGGTGGCGCCGGCCGGCCCCGGATAGCAAGCGACCGGGCGATTCAAGGAGCTGTTGAAAAAGAAGAAGGCCACGCCGATAGGAATTTGCAGTTCGTCCCACTGAGCCGCTGTAATCGATTCTGGGAAATCGAGATATCTCTGAGGAACCGTTCGGTATTTGCTGCCAGGCCCACTGTGACCTTCAAATAAGAAGCTACAGGCACGGCAGGCGCACAGAAGCTTGCGGCTTTGGATCTCCGCGATATGGCGATGAACATCGGCAATCCCGCTACCGCACAGCTCGCACAGCGCGCTGTCTCGCGCGTGTGCGGCTCTCCCGACACTGCCGACGCCATCTTCCGACCGTGGCAAAATGAGCGGTGGCGATACCTCCAATTCGATACCCTCTATTTCCGGCACCGCCTCCTCGATCGCTTCTGTCAACATGACTTTGACTCTTGATATTGTCAAAGAAGAGAAAAGAGCCGCGCCGCGGAGACGGAGATGGGCGCAGCCATCCTCGACCCTCACAAGCTCAACAGTGCCTGCGCGGCAGCTGAGATGCGGTTGCAGCCGGTGCAAAACTTCGGTGATTCGGGTTTCAATGCTCTTGGGATGTAAGCCGTGAAAACCTAGGAGGCTTGCAACGAGACTATCCTTACAAAGGCTGTCGACGACTCTTTCCCCAGCTTCATCCTGCTTGAGAATTTGCAAAATCCGGCCGAACGCCGCGCCGTACATTTCGGTCAGCAACCGGATGAGTTCCTCGGCATTCTGGCGCATTGTGGGATCGTCAACACAACCCAATTCGCGAATGAGAGATTCGATCCGGTCGCTCGCTGCTCGAAAATTTGTCCGGTCCGCCATAGACGCAGTTCAAAGTCTAACTGGCATTGAAAAGCGTCGGGGAGTGGCGCTTCTCCAAAATCTTGCCTTCACCGAGATACATGTGAACGCCGCACGGTAAACATGGATCGAAGCTGCGCACCGTGCGCATAATGTCGATGCCTTTGAACTGTTCCCTGCCGTTCTCCTCAAAAATCGGCGTGCCTTGAATCGCATCCTCGAAGGGTCCAGGCGTTCCATAGAAATCGCGTGAGCTGGCATTCCAGGCCGTCGGCGGATAGGGATGATAATTGGCGATCTTGCCATCACGGATGACCATGTGGTGCGACAGCCCGCCACGAACGGCTTCAGTGAATCCGCAACTGATGGCATCCTGCGGAACGTTGAAAGCCTCCCAGGTCTTTTGCCGTCCCGCGTGCACCTCTTTGAATGCCTGTTCCAGGAAA
The DNA here is from genome assembly GCA_036258955.1 of Binatia bacterium. Taxonomy (GTDB): domain Bacteria; phylum Desulfobacterota; class Binatia; order UBA9968; family UBA9968; genus DATACQ01. The sequence continues at coordinate 863 of DATACQ010000765.1, read as the reverse complement.
TATAGCGCCGCGCCCGCTGCATAGGCTTGGAAGTAACTGCGCGCGCGGTTGCGCTCAAGGGTATTGCACCACTTCGGGATGCGCCATTCCAAAGTCGCTTCCGGCTTGTTGCTGGTTTTCGGCAAGTTGATGATTACGCTATGCCCGGTCGCTTTTACGTAGCCGATATCTACCAGGCCGGCCAGCGCCGTGGACCAGAGACGCGCGAGCGGCCCGCCGCCCGAATCGAGCGCGAGATGATCTTTGCCGTCATGCCATCGCGGCGACATGACCCAGCTATATTTGGAATTAAAATCGCGCTTCTGTGGTTTGGGAAGGGTGTGTTGATTCCACGGGTGGCGATGATCGATGCGATTCCCGAGCGAGTCGTGGCTCACGAATATCTCCTTCTCCTCCCAATCCTCATAATAGGAGCTGCCCAGGAGAATCCGCATGCCGAGGTGGATCTGCATCAAATCGCTGGTAAGCAGTTTTCCATCGAGAACGATTCCTGGAGTAACAAACATCCTTCGGCCCCAATCGGACATATCCTGATACTCAAAGTTGCAATACTCGGGATTTTGAAAACTTCCCCAGCAGCCGAGCATAACGCGCCGCTCTCCCACTCTTTCATAGCCGGGTAAAGCTTCGTAAAAAAAATCGAACAGGTCATCATGCATCGGGACGACCCGCTTCATAAACTCAACGTACTTCATTAAGCGGCTCATGTATTCGGTAAATAGCTGGTGGGTTGCCACCGTGCCTACACCGCCTGGATAGAGGGTTGAAGGATGCACATGGCGTCCTTCCATGAGACAGAACATCTCCCGGGCGAGTCGGCTCACTTGCAGCGCCTCGCGATAAAATTCGCCCTCGAAAGGATT
>DATACQ010000764.1:0-3269 GCA_036258955.1 Binatia bacterium | reverse complement strand
CCGATCTCGAGGTGCCCGACTATGTCTCGAAGCCGGTCGCCCTGGATCAGATCGGCCGGTTGCTCCATCGCATGACTTCGGATCGTCGCGTGCGACGGTGCTCGGGAATCGCGGAAGCAGAAGCCTGATCGGCGACATTCGCGTCCGTCCCGTTGAGTGCCCAAAGAATCGCAGCAGTTGCTGGCCGACAAAGAGGGGCTTTATACCGGACATCCGGATGTCACCTATCCCGCGGACAAACCTAAGCTAAAGGATTTGAAGCTCCTAACGGCAGCCGCCGACGAGTTGGAAAAACGCAACGCGGAGATCAGAAAACGCTTCGTGGAGTTTTTCGGCGCTTAATATCGCTGCTGATCTAAATGCCCGCATCTCAAACAGCGCCGCTGGCGCGCTTCACGCAAAAAGGTTGGGCCAGATTTCAGCTCCGCGATCCGACCTTGCCGGTGTGGATCGGCGCGGGCCTGTTTCTTGTGTTTTTAATGCTTCTGCCGCTCGGCGCAATTTTCCGCGCGAGTCTGTGGAGTGAGACCGGCTTCAGCTTGGCGCGTTACGGCGAAGTCTTCACGGATCCGGCTTTCTTGAAAGCCATTTGGAACACTGTTGTTATCTCCTTTTGGGTTGGTGTGATCTCAGTGTTTGTCGGGGCTCTGTTCGCCTGGTTGGTCAGTCGGACGGACTTACCTTACAAGAAGCCGATTCGCGCGCTTGTAATGGCGTCGTTCGTAACACCGCCGTTTTTGGGCGCGTTCGCCTGGACTTTGCTGGCAGGGCCCAATGCGGGCTCTTTGAACAAGCTCTTCCGTTCTCTTACCGGCTCGGAGGAGGCGTTCTTTAATGTTTTTACCATGGCCGGCCTCATCTTTGTCATGGCCCTTTATAGCTTCCCCTACGTTTTTTCAATGGTTGCCAGTGTCTGCGAGTTGATCTCGTCGGACTTGGAAGATGCCGCGGAGATACTCGGCGCAAACAGATGGCGCACCGCCTGGACCGTCACGATGCCGCTGGCACTCCCCGCGCTCATCGGTGGCTTCATCTTGGCGTTCCTGCACTCGCTCTCGTTATTTGGCGCGCCGGCGATTCTCGGCTTACCGGCGGGAATACACACCATCACGACGCAAATATGGGCTTTGTTTCAATATCCACCGCGTCTGGATATGGCAGCCGCCTTTTCGGTCCCGCTGCTTCTCGCAACGATGGTCTTGATCGCAGTGCAGAAAAAAATTCTCGGACGGCGGGGATTCAGTACGGTAGGGGGGAAAGGGAGCCAGAAACGGTTGATTCGCCTGGGCTGGGCAAAGTTGCCGGTGCTACTTTTTGTTTTTGGCATACTGTCGCTCTCAGTTTTTCTGCCTTACTGGATTCTGTTGAAGGCGGCACTCTCCAAGGCATGGGCGATGCCTTTAACCTGGGACAACTTCACGCTCAGTAATTTTTCGTTTGCATTGTTTGAGTACGGCGACACCCAACGCGCGATAATCAACACGTTTAAGCTCGGCGTGCTCACCGCTACGGTCGGTACGTTGTTAGCCACCTTGATCGCTTACATCACCAATCGCGGTCTTTTCAGAGGCGCGCGATACCTGACTTTCTTCGCGCTGGCGCCTCTGGTCATTCCCGGCATTGTCCTGGCCGTTGGTTTATTTATCGCCTATACCAAGCCGCCGTTGATTCTTTACGGTACTATCTGGATTCTTTTCGTCGCCTATCTCACCAAAGAAATGCCGATTGGCTTTTCCCAAGCCGAATCGACGTTCAAAAGCATTCACCCAGAGCTTGAAGACGCAAGTCGCATTGTCGGCGCAAACCGTCTGGGGTCGCTTAAAGACATAACCGCGCCGCTGGCCCGCTCGGGACTGATCGCAGCGTGGTCGTTCATTTTTATCGGCGTCATTCGCGAGTTGAGCGCCTCTATATTGCTGTTCGCTCCCGCATCTAAAGTGGTATCGGTGGTGATCTTCGATCTCAAGGAGGAAGGGCAAGTCGGGGTGATCTCGGTATTGGGAATCCTATTGTTGCTGGCTTCGTTCGTGGTGATCTTGGCTATGCAGTGGTTTGCCGGCCGAGAGGTGGTGGCGACAAGAGAGTAACCATGGCTGCCGTATCTTTTCAAGGATTGACGAAAGAATTCACTGGCATGGCCGCAGTGCAGGATCTGCGGCTGGATATCAAAAGCGGCGAATTCGTTTCGCTGTTGGGGCCGTCAGGCTGCGGCAAGACGACCACGCTCAGGCTGGTTGCCGGTTTTCTCGCCCCCGACGCCGGAGAAATACGGATAAACGACAGAGTCATTTCGTCGGCTTCGATCTTGGTTCCGCCCGAGCGGCGCAATATGTCGATGATCTTTCAGAGCTACGCCGTGTGGCCGCACATGACGGTATTTCAAAACGTCGCCTACGGCCTTAAGTTCAAGAAGCTCTCCGGCCGTGAGATCGCAGAAAAAACCGAGCGCCTGCTGCGGATCGTGCATCTCGAGGCATTAAGAGAACGCTATCCGGCGGAGCTATCCGGCGGCCAGCAGCAAAGGGTAGCTTTAGCGCGGGCGTTGGTGGTGGAGCCTCAAATTCTCTTATTGGATGAGCCGCTCAGTAACCTCGACGCCAATCTGCGCGAGGAGATGCGTTTTGAGATTCGCCGGCTGCATGAGGAATTCAAGATAACCACGATCTACGTGACTCATGATCAGGCGGAGGCAATGGTCGCTTCGGATCGCATTGTAGTTATGAACAAAGGGAAAATCATCCAGGTGGGCGCGCCCGAGGAGATCTTCGATTACCCCAACACCCGTTTCGTCGCTGAATTCATAGGAAAGACAAACATTCTTCCCGGACGTGCCACGGGCGAAAATAAAATCGCTCTCGGCGAAAGACTGGATGTGAGGGTGGCGCGAGCGGACGGCGTGGCGAACCGCGAAACGTTCGTTTGCATACGGCCGCACAATCTTGTTCTTACGAGCAGCCAATCGGAGGCGCGCGCGCTCACAAACAGCGGTTACAATCTCTTTGCCGGCGTGGTTCAACGGCGCATCTATTTCGGAGATGCCAACGATTACGTGATCGATCTGGCTCCTTACCCCGTCCATTTGAGAGCTGTGGCGCCACCCTCTCAGAGGTATGACAAAGGGGAAAGCGTCTTTGCGTTGGCGCGCCCGGAGCACTGCATCATTGTAAGGGACAGTAACGATGGCGCGTAAGCATGCCAGCTTCCATAAACCAGAGCCCTGAGCCTAGCTAGTTTCTGTCGCGAAACTCGTAACTCGGTGTGAGATTGAC
>DATACQ010000763.1:0-3125 GCA_036258955.1 Binatia bacterium | reverse complement strand
CAAATGAGCCCTCCGGCTATAACCCGCCAAATCCGCGATCAGAAACTCGCCGCCCCAGAGTGTTCCGTCTGCGCCGTAACCCAAGCCGTCAAAGGCAACGCCTATAACCGGCCCTTCTAGACCGTGTTCGGCCATGCAACTTACAATGTGTGCGTGATGGTGCTGAACGCCGATTTTCACCGCCGCGTTCAGACTGGCCGCATACCTGGTCGAAAGGTAGTCGGGATGCAGATCATGGGCGATCAGTGAAGGTTGAACACCGAAAAGGCATTTGAGGCGCTCAATGGCATCAATAAATGACCCAAACGTTTTATAGTTTTCCAGATCACCGATGTGATGGCTCACAAATGCCTGGTGATCTTTCGCCAAACAAAAAGTATTTTTCAGATGGCCGCCGCAGGCGAGCGTATGCTGCGAAAAGCGGTGCCGGAGCGTGACTGGTTTTGGCGCATATCCTCTGGACCGCCGGATAGTTAACTTCCGATTGGCGAAGCACCGGACTACCGTGTCGTCGCAGGAGGTGTGGATTTCGCGGTTACCCACAAGAAAGTAGTCGGCGATACAGCCCAAACGCTCGATCGCCTCTGAATCTTTGGAGGCGATGGGCTCCTCGCTCACGTTGCCGCTAGTCATTACTAGGGGGAAAGTCGATTCATTCAGCAAAAGGGAGTGCAGCGGCGTACAGGGCAGCATCCATCCGAGGTATTTTTGCGCCGGCGCAACCTCGGCAGCGACGGGATTGCCTTGTCGGCGCAGCAATACGATGGGGCGGGACGATGACTCGAGGAGCCGTTGTTCTCTTTCGCCGACGAAACAGAACTGTTGAATCGTCTGCAGGTCTCGGCCCATCAGCGCAAAAGGTTTTTCTTCTCGCTTTTTCTTTCGGCGCAGCACGCTAACCGCGTCATCATCCAAGGCGTTGCACGCGAGATGATAACCGCCAATCCCTTTGAGCGCGATGATGGCGCCTGACCGCAGCAGTCGCGCCGCGGCAGAGATGGGGTCGTCCTCCTTCAGCTCCGAGCCGTCGGGGTGCACCAGCTGTAGTTCGGGACCGCAGCTGAAACAGGCGTTTGCCTGCGCGTGAAAACGCCGGTTCCGATGATCATGATATTCGCGCTCGCATGCCGCACACATCGGGAATGCCGCCATTGTGGTATGCTCCCGATCGTAAGGAACTTCGCGGATGATGCTAAATCTGGGCCCGCAGTTCGTGCAGTTGATAAATGGATAGCGGTGGCGGCGATTTGCTGGATCAAACAGCTCGTCCAGGCATTCATCACACGTAGCCCTGTCCGGGGAAATGAATGCCCCGCACTCGCCTTCGTGCCGGCTGGGCGCAATGGTAAAACTCTTTTCGCCAAGCGCGGGAATCGAGTCCCAGACGATCCTCTCTATTGCGGTCTCGCGCGGCGCCTGCTCCCGCACGATTTTGAGAAAGCGATCAAGCGCTTCGCGCTCGCCTTCGACCTGGATTACAACGCCCCTGCTGTTGTTCAATACAAAGCCGCCGAGATCACTCTCGCAGGCGAGCGCGTGGATGAAAGGGCGAAAGCCGACTCCCTGAACAATTCCTTCCACATGGATCTGACGCCGTTCCTTCATATCTCCAAGTCGCTCGGCCTATTATTCCGCCTGTGATTTCACGATTGGCTCATATTCGATAGATTCCAAGATCAACTGATCGCCGCCACTCATCTCGATCTCGAGACCACCGCAATCGGGACAAACCAACGGGACCTCGGCGGCGCGTGATTCATTTCCGCAAATGCAGCAGCGCGCTGACGCGGGCACAAAGCTAAGCTCGAGAGTAGCGTCTTCCGCCTCACTTCCGGCGGCGGCTAACGAGAACCCCTGCTGCATCGCCTGTTGTTCGATCCTGTGGAGCACGCCGACTCGCACTTTGATACGTTTCACCCGCCGCCCAGCCGCGCGTCTCCGGACCGCCTCAACGATCCCTTCACAAAATCCCCACTCATGCATGATTCGCGCCAGTCTGCTCCCATCCGGCTACCGTCTCTTGTATGAGCTTGAGCGCCTCCTCAATGGCATCGGCTACGGGCTTGCTGAGTCCCATCTCCTCATCGAGTTGAAGGGGCTCGCAGCCGACGACATAGATCTCTCCAGTGTTCCCGCCAAGAGAGTTCAGCAGGCGCAAGACCGATCTAAAATCCATCGAATGGGCATCGGAAAGCGTCTCTGCGCCGCCAACGATGAGGTCGAGATCAGGCTTAATGAGATAAACGGTACCTGGTTGATCTCCCATGCGAGCCGCGTCAACCAGGAGGGTTGCCTCATAGGCGCCGTCGAGGAGCTCATACGCTAGATGGAGCGTGCGGATGCCGAAATCGGCAACGCGGACCGATGCGGGAAGCGACCGGGCGCATAGGCGCCGGATTACCTCCACGCCAAAGCCATCGTCGCCCAGAAAGATATTGCCCAATCCAGCGATGAGAAACCGATGGCTCATCGTGCACCCTTCAGGGAATCGGCGTCCGTTGGTGCAGAGCGGACCGGCTCAACCTCATCGGGATAGAAGTAGTAAAAGCGCTTTTGGGACCTTTGCAGGTCTGCTGCGGGATCGTCAAGCAATGTTACCGCGAGGTAATTCTTTCCTTCAAAGTCCGAAAACACCGCTTCAACAATCGCGGTACGCCCGTATAAAAACATGTCCTGGGCGTCCGCGGGCCGACAACCTGGCTTCAGCAACACACGGCTACCCTTCGAAACTGAAATCGTGTCAATGACAACGTGATCTGTCTCCGGTGATGCAGATACGCCCAATACGGCGTTCGGGCCTGCAATCGCCGCTTTGTCTACCGCATCGGCAAAACAACGGACGGTTCCATGCAGCCGATCAAAGATCTCGTCGGGCAAGGCATCGACGCGATCCAAGATAGCCGCCGTGCGTTGGTCGGTTTCGCGAACTTCCCGCTTCTCGTCTTCCGTCAAAGTCATAGTGCGAAGCGAGAGCAGCTCATCGATTTCCGTCAAGTCGAAAAGATCGCCGGCACTTTCGGGGGCGACTTGCGGATAATCGTAGAGAATAATCGGCGCGGAAAGCATGACATCCCGCCTGCCATTCTCTCCGACCAGCACTGGCCAAGCGTGCAGATTCATACAGG
>DATACQ010000762.1:0-1633 GCA_036258955.1 Binatia bacterium | reverse complement strand
CATGGCGGTTATCCTCGGTCTGAAGATGGACCAGGTGCGCTCGCTTTGCGAAGAAGCCAGCGACGGCGAAGTCGTCGCGCCCGCCAATTACAATGGCGGCGGGCAAATCGTTATAGCGGGTGCGAAGAAAGCAGTTGCCCGCGCGGTAGCTCTGGCTAAAGAGCGCGGCGCTAAACGTGTTTTGGACTTGCCCGTGAGCGCGCCGTTTCACTGCGAGCTCATGCGTCCGGCGGCGGAAAGGTTGAGCCAGGCTCTGGATCCGATCGCGATGCGGCCGCTTTCCCTGGGCGTGATTACCAACGTGGAGGCTGAAGTAAATCAGGACGCCGATCGGGTTAAATCGTTACTTACCGAGCAAGCCGTGCGCCCGGTGCGCTGGGAAGAGTCGGTGCGCAGGTTGGAAGCGCTGGGCTGCCGGCGCATTTTCGAGGTCGGCCCTGGCAAAGTGCTAAAAGGTTTAATCAAGCGCATCAGTTCTTCCCTTGAGGTTGAAAATTTCGCCGCTGCGCAGGATCTCGCGCGCGCCCGCCAGGAGAGCCCTGCTTGAGCCTCGCGGGGCAGATCGCCTTAGTAACCGGCGCCAGCCGCGGTATTGGCCGCGCCACCGTGCTGGCGCTGGGTCGCCAGGGCGCCTATGTCGTAATCAACTATCGCGGCAATCAAACCGCCGCCGAGGAGACATTAACTGCTTTGTGCTCCCGGGAACACGGGCGCGGCGAGCTTTGCCGGTTCGATGTCGCGGATGAAAAGCAGGTTGATGCTGCGGTAAAAAAAATCGTTGACCGGCACCAGAAAATTGATATTCTCGTCAACAATGCCGGAATTACTGCCGACAACCTGCTCATTCGCATGAAGGCGGATGACTGGGATCAGGTGGTCGGAACCAATCTCAAGGGCACGATTCTGTGCACCAAGGCGGTGATCCGGGTGATGCTCCGACAAAGGTACGGGCGGATCATCAACCTGTCCTCAGTCGTCGGCCAAGCGGGTAATGCAGGACAGTCGATCTACGCGGCCACAAAAGCGGGGATCCTAGGATTTACCAAAGCGATGGCGCGAGAAGTGGCCTCGCGTGGCATAACGGTGAACGCTGTTGCGCCCGGGTTCATCGAGACGGATATGACCGCTCGGCTGGCTGCCAACGTCCAGGAGGAGTCCTTGCGCTCGATTCCGCTCGGGCGTTTTGGCACTTGCGAGGAGGTGGCGGAAGCGATTGCTTTCCTAAGCGGGCCGGCGGCAGGCTATATCACAGGTCAAGTCATCGGCATCAATGGCGGCATGTACATGTGAGCAATGGTAACAGGAGGGAGCTAGTATGGCAGCGTCGGTTCAGGCAAGAGTCAAGGAAATCGTCTGTGAACAATTGGGCGTGAGCGAGGATGAAGTCACTCCTCAAGCTTCGTTTATCGAAGATTTAGGTGCCGATTCTCTCGACATCGTTGAACTCGTCATGGCTCTTGAAGAAGAATACGAGATGGAAATTTCCGACGAGGACGCCGAAAAAATCAAGACCGTCCAGGACGTCATCACGTACATCGAAAGCCACCGGTAGATTCCGCAGCCTGATGCGCCATTCACCTTGATCGATGGCGCGCTTCAGGCGAACTGTTTTTAATCGCAGCAGCGGTGGAAT
>DATACQ010000761.1:0-2949 GCA_036258955.1 Binatia bacterium | reverse complement strand
GCAGTATCTTAGAGCTTTTCTAAATCCAAAATCAAAAATCCGAAATCAATTGCCGTCTCACGGCACCTGATAGCCCAGCTCTTTTGCCACTTCCGTGGCAAGCCGATCATCGGCGATTTCATGGAAAGAGACTTTGCGGTCCACGTGACGCCCCTGTGCCTGTACGGACTTGACCAGTATATCCATGCCTGTCCGGCTGGGAATTCCCGTGGGGCTGAGCGTGGTGAGAAACTGATCGTACGTTTCGCTGGCCGCTTCTCTGTCCATTTTCAGTAGCTTCACGATGAGATCCAGGCTCTTTTGTTTGGATTTCTTGATCTCGTCTTTGGCCAGTTGTAGCGAGCGAATCACTCGTTTCGTTTCCGCCGGCCGCTCTTGAATGGTTTTGACGAGCGCCGTCAAGCCGCCGCCGGGCATCTCAACCATAGCGCCGACATCAAGGACTTTATTAAAGCCCTTTTTCTGGGCTCCGAAGGTCACCGGCGGTGAAAGCAGCGCTGCATCGACATAGCCCGACTCCAATGAGATAAGTTGCTGTATCTGCTGCCCGCCGATGGATACCAGAACAAAGTCCTTGGGATTAACGCCGAGCTTCTCCAGCGCGAGATTGAAAGCAACATGCACCGTGCCGCCAAGTCCGGTGATGGAAATTTTTCTCGCTTTTAAGCTCTCGAGCGTTTTGAATTGTGGCTTGGCCATCAACCAGTAAGAGATTTTGTCGGAAGAAAACCAGATGGCTCTGGTGGAAAAGCCGCTCAAGGTTGCATTGACCGAGGCAGGACCGACGCCCGCCTGGAAATCGATATCACCTTGAGTCAGAGCCGCCGGCACGAGCGCCGATTGCATAAGGATCACTTCCATATCCAACCCGTTGGCGGTAAAGGTTCCCCACTCTTTCGCTGCGAGCAAGGGTAAAGCGGTGATCGTGAAACCAGCGTTGGAAATCCTCAATTTCGCGTGCCGCTCTTGAGCTTGTGCAACGGAAATGATTGCGCTGCACACAAGAAAGAGACAGGCCACGGCCGATAAGAACGCGCGCACGGCTCGCCACGGTTGCTTCATACGACTCACTCCAGAAAATGTTCTCATGTGAAGGATGCCCGCCAGACTACTTACGCGAAACCCACTTGCTTGACAAGCTTCAGCTTCCTTGAAACTATCGCGCGTGAATTCGTGCGAGGAAGTTCAGCATGATTACACCGAGCCCGTCGAAAACGGCCATTGACCCAATAACCCTCGAGGTTATCCGCCACGGCATCATTTCGATCTGTGATCAGATTGACGCCAACATGACGCGCACGGCGTTCAGTCCATATATTTATGAGTATAAAGATTACGCGGTGGGCTTCGTCGGCGCAGAGGGAGCATTACTCGCGCAGTCCACTGGAGGCATGCCTGTCTTCGTTGCTGACTCCGTGGGCATGGCGGTGCGCGACGGCTTGCAGGTGTACGGCCGTAACAACCTGCACAAAGGTGATGTGATTGTCTGCAATCACGCTGCGGTGCAGGGTCAACACCTAAACAACACCGTCATGTACACGCCGGTGTTCGCGGGTCCCGGCGGCGACAACTTGATCGGTTTTTTTGCCATCAACTGCCATTGGATCGATATCGGCGGCTCCGCCATCGGCTCGGTATCTTACTCTTCGACGGATATTTTCATGGAAGGGCTGCAGCTGCGCTCAGTCAAGCTCTGGTCAAAGGGCGAGCCCATCGAAGAAGTGTATCGCATTATAGAGAACAACACGCGCTTTCCACTGGAACTCTTGGGCGACATCGAAGCGCAGCTTGGGGGCTGCCTTTTAGGCCGCGATCTTACGCACGGGCTGGCCGACAAGTACGGCTGGGAAACCTTTCTCGGCGCGCTCGCGACCATTCTCGATCAGTGCGAAACTGCGACCCGCGAAAAGATTCGCGCGATCCCTGACGGTGTGTACCGCCATCAGGCATTTCTCGACAACGACGGCATACGCGACGAAAGGATCCCCATCGTGGTCAAAGTCGTTATCGATGGGGATGAGATGACCATCGACTATTCTGAGATGTCGCCGCAGGTACGCGGCTGCATCAACTCGGGCTATTACGGCGGCGGGCGCACGACGGCACGGGTCGCATTTAAGTACTTGATCGCCACCGACGAGCCGGCCAACGAGGGAACCTTCCGGCCGCTCAAGATGATTTTGCCAAAAGGTAAGTTGCTGAGCGCCGAAGCCACGGCGCCCATGGGGCTTTACAGTATTCCGTTTCCTACGGTTATCGACTGCATCATCAAGGCGTTGGAGCCGGTGCTGCCGGAGCGAGTGACCGGCGCGCACTTCGGGACCTTCTCATCGCTTAGCTTTGCGGGCAAACGCATGGACACGGGTGCGCTCTTCAAGGCCAATGACAGCGGCCACGGCGGTTGGGGCGCATGCGCCACCCATGACGGCGCTGGTCCGTTCCGTACGATGGCTCATGGCGACACACGATTGATTCCCATCGAACTGCAAGAAGCTATGTATCCGTTCCGGGTCGAAGAGTTCCGCCTGCGCGAAGACTCGGGAGGGCCGGGCAAGTGGCGCGGCGGGTTGGGCTTCGAAAAGCAATATGTCCTGCTCGCGCCGTGCGAATTATGGGCGAACTTCGACCGCATCGGCTGCCCGCCTTGGGGAGTGCAGGGCGGCAAGGCCGGAAAATCGGGACAGGTGGTGATCTACAAAAACGGCGCGTTAGCACCGGAGCTGCTTTACAAAACCGAAGGTTGCCCGTTGCAAAGCGGAGACCGAGTGCGCATGTCTACCGGCGGTGGCGGTGGCTACGGCACTCCGGGAGAGCGGCCCATTGAGCTGGTGGCTCGCGATGTGCGCCGCGGATTGGTGTCGCGCGAAAGCGCGCTCGACGATTATGGGGTTGAATTCGATGCGGACGGAACGGCACGAAGACCGTAAGTTCAAGGTTGGTTCAACGTTC
>DATACQ010000760.1:0-4987 GCA_036258955.1 Binatia bacterium | reverse complement strand
GGTTCTTGTCGAGCTTGGCGACCTTGGCCGAGGTGTGGATCTTGATGCATTGTTTTTCGAACGCCTTGCGAGCAAAGGCAGCGATCTCCGCGTCCTCCGCCGGCAGAATCTGTGGCAGCACTTCAACGACGGTCACCTCCGCACCCATGGCCAAGACCCTCACGGCGAGCGCGGGCATTGTCACCGGGTGGGACAATCCGCGTGATAACAATAACTCACCTTCGGGGCTTGCGGGCATCAATTTCACGCCAATGGATTCGTTTGCCTTAGCGAGTAATGTTATTTTCGGCCCAGAACAAACCCATAATACGAGCCGGCCGCGATTCACCTGGAGTAACGTGGCGACGATAAAACCCGCGGATCCACTGAGCTTATTGTTGGAATACACTCTTGGCCGGGAGGACCGAGCGCCGACCCCCACGGGCCTCGAGGATGCCTGGTGGCATGCCTTCGCGGGGATTGCCTCATATGCCTGGACGGATCGTTTTACCACGGCACTACGCGGCGAGGTGTTCCTCGATTCCGACGCGGCAAGAACGTTTGGTTTAGCAGCCTTGCGCCCGCTAAACGATGTCAGCTTGGCTGAAGTGACGTTAACCGGCGGCTACAAGTTTACTAAAATGCTGCTCGGCCGCGCCGAAGTACGCCAAGATTGGTCTGACGAGAGGGTGTATCAGCGCGGAAGGGCCAATGCCGACAAAAACCAAACGACGGTGGGATTACAACTGATCTATCAATATTAGCGGCCTTATTTTGTCAGTAACCGAGACAGGAGAGTCGTTTCTCCGTCTCGAAAGTTTTCCGCGTCAGGGGGAGAGGCTTTGCCTGTCCCCCTTTTTTATTGCAGAAAGAATGAACACATTTGAACCCGGATTGGCGCAGTTGGCCGTGATGCAGTGGCGAGGAGCAAGCCTGCCCTAGCGAAGCCAATAGACTCTACCTCTGAACGGACGCCGACCAGCGCCGTCTTCTCGGAAAGTTATAACTATCGATTGCCACAAGGGCGGAAATGATGAAATTGCATTCTGGGTGGCTTCGCTGATTCAGGCTTATCCCTCCTCTCGCGATACCTGAGTTAATTGCGGAATCCGGTTTGAACTCTGGCCTGTGAGCGGTTGAGAGGACATCATCAAGCGCGGCCGCATCACACGTTGCTGACGAGTTTGCTCAGCGGGACTGATGAAAGGTTCTAGTTTTTTTCAGGATGAACGTTGGCAGTGGGTCTCGTTGCTGGTTCTTTGTAGCGCGCTCTTCTTCCCGGGCCTTGGTGCCCGCGACTTTTGGGCGCCCGTTGAGCCGCGCTACGCTGAGATCGCCCGTGTGATGTTCACTAAAGGAGAGTGGATCGTTCCAACGGTAAATGGCAAACTCTACACTGACAAACCCATCCTCTATTTCTGGTTGATACTGGTCGTCTCGAAGCTCGCCGGTGCGGTGAACGAGTGGACCGTCAGGTTGCCCGTAGCTTTGGCTGGCGTGGGTTTTGTGTCAGTGACCTATTGTCTAGGGCGGGATTTTTTCAGTGCGCGCATTGGTCTTCTTGCTGCGGCGATCCTCGCGACCATGGTGCGGGTCATCTGGGAAGCGCGCTGGGCGCATATCGATATCCTCTTCTGCTTTTTCTTTTTGTTTTCCGTCTATCATGCCGCGCGTGCAGTGCTGAAGAAGGGCCATCCCAATGAAATCCTGATCGCCTACGTTTTCATGGGGCTTGCGACTTTGGCGAAGGGCTTGATCGGGATCGTTTTGCCGGCGCTGCTTCTGATTGGTTTCATGGTCGCGCGACGGGATTGGCGCATGCTCGCCGCGGCGAAGCTTCACTGGGGAATCCCCATCTTCCTTGTTGTCGTGGTCCCCTGGTTGTATCTGGTAAGCTCCGCAACCGATGGTAAGTGGCTAACCGAATTCATCTACGTTCACCATCTGCGGCGCTATACGGCGTGGATTGGGCACCGCGAGCCGTTTTACTACTATCTCACAACTCTGCCCGTCGATGTTTTGCCCTGGACGATTTTCGCTATCCCGGCTCTATACTCCTATCGCGGCTATGGCTATCTTTTGGCGGAGCCGTCCAAGCTTTTGCTGGTCGTTTGGTTTCTCGTCGTCTTTGTTTTTTTCTCTGCGTCCGACAGTAAACGCGATCTCTACTTGCTGCCGCTCTTGCCGACAGTCGCAATATTCATCGCACATTACTTCGATGATCTTGCCGCAGGACGGTTGCAAGGCCCGCTCTTTCGGTTGGTAACTCTGATATTTTATTCACTTCTCACCGTAACGGGTTTGATCCTGCCGTGGGCCGCCTGGCTTGTACGCCGCGATGTTTTCTGGATCAGTCTGCCGACTGCCGCGGTGCTGACAGCGGCCGGCGGTTTGGCCATCTATTTCGTTTGGCGGAAGCAGCCTCTGAAGCTCGCGGCGTTAACGGCACTGGCGATGGTTTTAACGATGCTCAGCATAGTTTTTTGGATCTTCCCGTACGTGGAGCGGTTCAAATCACGCCGCTTCTTTTCTATGGAGGTTCAAACGATAGTTCCACACGATGCAACAGTCTACGTCTACGACGACGAGATGAACGATTTTAACTACTATATGCAACGTGAGGTAATCCCTGTGCTGCGCTCGCGCGCGGCAGTCGAAAAACTTATGGGCGGCGGTTCCGGTGCTTACCTGCTCATTAAAAGCACAGATCTAAAGAGATTGGGTATCATTGCGCCGCAACAAATCCGCATAACGGGGGCTATCGGCAGTACGCTCTGGAACCTGGTCGCGCTGGGCGGTTCCCCTCCACAGCGTTAGCACGCTACGCCTGCTAGTTTCTCGTTTCGAGTTCCAAGCTTGAGTTTTCCGGTTCTTCAGGAACTCAAACCGGAACCCGAACCTTCGACGTATTGACAGTGTGGCGTCCGCTGACGTAGCTGTAGGCCACAATGTACACCCTTTTCGAAAGGAGTGGGCAATGAGACCTACATTTATACTTTCTCAGGGTCTTACGGCTCTCGCCACAGCCATCATTCTTTTCATGGCCTCCGGGCTCTTGGCGGGACAGGCAGCGGCGCCGCGGCCGGGCGGTGAATTAGTTTTCGCCGTCGGCGGCACGCCGCCGTCGTTCGATGGGCATCGGGAAACCACTTTCGCGATGCTCCATCCGATTGCGCCTCATTACAGCACGCTCTTGCGCTTTGATCCGCAGAACTACCCTAAAATCGTCGGCGACGTCGCCGAGAACTGGCAAATCTCGAAAGACGCGCTCACGTATACCATCAAGATACGCAAGGGCATCAAATTTCACGACGGGAGCGATCTGACGTCGCGAGACGTCAAAGCGACGTACGATAAGATCGTTTTTCCGCCCGAAGGCGTGGTGAGCGCGCGGCAGGCCTCTTACGATCTGGTGAAGAAGATCGAAGCGCCGGATCCCAATACCGTGGTCTTTCAACTAAAGCATTTGTCTGCGTCGTTCCTGGCGAATCTCGCGTCGCCGTGGAATTTTATCTACAAGTCCGACATCCTTGCCAAGGATCCGCGCTGGTACGAAAAAAACATCATGGGTTCCGGTCCCTTTGTTTTTGGCGAGTACGTCGCCGGCTCCCACTGGGTGGGCAAAAAGAATCCGAACTACTTTATGAAGGGGCGGCCGTATCTGGACGGTTACCGAGCGGTGATCATCCGCGACACGGCGCCGCGGGTCGCAGCTGTGCGGAGCGGCCAAGCGCTTATCGAGTTTCGCGGCTTTAATCCGGCGGCGCGTGATGACATCGTGAAGACGAACCCGCAAGCCGTCGTCCAAGAAACCCCGTGGGTCTGCAATCTTCAGGTCACCATCAATAACGCGAAAAAGCCCTTCGATGATCCGCGGGTCCGGCGCGCGTTGAGCCTGGCGATCGACCGCTGGAACGCTTCCAAAGCGCTGTCGCAGATATCGGTGATGAAATACGTCGGTGGGCTCATGCGTCCAGGAGCCGAATTCGCCACTCCTGAAAACGAGCTGGTCAAGCTTCCTGGTTTCGCGAAAAACGTCGAAACCGCTCGCAAAGAAGCGCGCCGTTTGCTGAAGGAAGCCGGGGTGCCGGACGGTTTTTCATTTACTCTTAAAAATCGCACGGTGCGCGAGCCCTACGAAGTTACCGGCGTCTACGTCATCGATCAGTGGCGGCAGGTTGGGTTGAACGTGACTCACGTCACATTGGACGAAGGTCCTTACTTCAACGATTTGCGCCAGGGCAATTATGACGCCGGGATCGATTTCACCTGCGACTTCATGGACGAGCCGGATCTACAATTACTCAAGTACATCAGCGCCGAGAAGAGCCCCATCAATTACTCCAAGTACAACGACAAGGCACTGGACGAGCTTTATGAAAGGCAAACCCGAACCATCGATGCGAAAGAGCGGGCCAAGTTACTCCGGCAGTTCGAGAAGCGCGCGTTGGAAGAGATGACGTATCAGTTTCCGGTGCTATGGTGGCAGCGTATCGTGCCGCACTCGAACAAAGTGAAAGGTTGGAAGATCACGCCCAGCCACTATGTGAATCAAGACTTACGCGACGTGTGGCTGTCGGAGTAAACGAAATAGTTTCGGGTTTCGCGTTTCGGGTTGTGAACTCGTAACTCGAAACCCGTAACTCGAAACGTTGCGTTCCACATGTGGCTTTACATAATCAAGCGCCTTCTCTTGATGGTGCCAACGCTTTTCGGCGTTGCGACACTGGTGTTCTTGCTGCTGCGCGTGTTGCCGGGGGACATTGTCGAGCTCAAGTACGCCGGCAGCGGCGTCTTCGCGCCGAAAGACGCTATCGCCCGAGAACGCGCGCAGCTTGGACTTGACCAACCGATTTGGAAGCAATTTGGCGCTTGGATCTGGGGGGTGGCGCGCCTGGATTTCGGCAACTCGATGTGGACGGGCCAGCCGATCACGCGAGAAATTTCGATTCGTCTCGAGCTGAGCATCGAACTCGCGATTCTTGCAACCCTGGTTGCCGTGTTCATT
>DATACQ010000759.1:0-3014 GCA_036258955.1 Binatia bacterium | reverse complement strand
GCGCCGGGCGCATTTCTACTTCCTGCGCTGCGCTTTCACGGGCTATCTCAACCGTAAACAGCTTTTGCACGACGTCTTCCTGAATACGGTGCGCCATCTCCTCGAACATGTCGAAGCCTTCTTTTTGATATTCCTGGAGCGGATTTTTTTGACCATAGCCGCGCAGCCCGATACCCTCCTTCAGATGATCCATGTTGAGAAGGTGGTCCTTCCACAAAGTATCGATTGTTTGGAGCATGATAATTTTTTCGAGCTGGCGCAGCATCGCGGCCGTGAAGCGTCGCTCCTTGTCATCATAGGCCTGACGGATCTGACGGGTCGCAAGTTCGGTCAAATCTTCTATGTTTATTCCCTGCACCTCGTTGGGCGACGGATCGAAACGCAAATTAAACTGATGGAGCAAGCCTTCGCGTAAGCCGTTCCAATCCCAATCGGAAGCATCGTTGTCCGACTCGGCGTAGCGCGATACGATCTCGCTAACCAGGGCTTCCGCCATGCTTAATACTTCCTCCTTCAACGTCTCCCCTTTGAGCACTTCGCGTCTTTGGTTGTAAATCACTTCCCGTTGTTTATTGAGCACATCGTCATATTCCAGGAGGTGCTTGCGGATATCGAAATTGTGCGCCTCAACTTTCTTCTGCGCGTTTTCGATGGCTCGGGTGACCAGGCGATGCTCGATGGGTTCACCCTCTTCCATGCCCAATCGCCCCATGATCCCCTGGATCCGATCTGCGCCGAAAATCCGCATGAGGTCATCTTGTAGCGACAAATAGAAGCGCGACGAGCCGGGATCTCCCTGGCGTCCGGCGCGGCCGCGCAGCTGATTATCGATGCGGCGGCTCTCGTGACGCTCCGTGCCGAGGATGTGCAGTCCTCCCGCCGCGAGAACCCGTTCCCGCTCGTCGGCGCAAACCTGATTGTAACGCGACAAGATTTCATCAAAACGCTGTCGGTATTCGTGGGGTGCTTTTTCTAACTGCTCCCGGATCTCCTCAACGACCCGTAAATACTCCTGCCTTTTCGTTTCGTAGGTCAGCTGAGCTTGTTGCACGGCCGATTCATAGGGCTGGCGAATCTCCTCGCAACGGGCTTCCGCCTGCTCGAACTCCCGGTGGACGGTTTCATATTCCTGTGCCAGCCCCGCACGCTCGCTCGCCGCGAGATACTCGAGCGTCTTTTCAAACTCGAGATCTATCAGCCGCTGTTCGTAGCTCCGCCGCCGATCATCGAGAATTTCGACCATATGTTGCCGGTCGCCGTTTTTCTCCTGCCAGCGATTGATCGATTCACTGAACTCTTGGCGCACCTCCTCGAAGAGCTCGTCGGCGCCGTCACTGCCGTTGCCCACCAAGACGTTTTCCAACTCATCTTTAGCCTTCAAGTATCCGCCGGGAATTTGCCGCATCCCGTGCAACGCTTCGATCAACTCAGTGGACGAGAGATCCTCATAGCGTTGCCGCAACTCTCGAAAAGGAGAGAGTCCGCGAATCTCTTTTTGCAGTTCCGTTGAACGTTTCAGGGCATCGCTGCGCTGGCGCTGATAAACCTCGCCATCGGTTTGGTACCGCTTTTCGGCTCTTTGGACTTCTTCTTCGTACTTTTCGCGCAATTCTCGGAGCGCGTCCTCATACCGAGCCGCTCCCTGAAACGGCAGTTTAGTCGCTCGGGTGATCCACTCGTTCTCCATATCAGAGCGCGCCAAAAACTCAGGATTGCCGCCGAGCAAAATATCAGTACCGCGCCCCGCCATGTTGGTAGCGATGGTCACCGCGGCAAAACGACCCGCCTGCGCGATGATTGAAGCCTCAGCCTCATGGTTAACCGCATTGAGGACGTTGTGCTTGATGCCCTTCTTCTTTAACAAGCGCGAGAGCGTCTCCGACTTCGCTACCGAAGTCGTTCCAACTAAGATCGGCTGGCCTTTCTTGTTGCGCTCCTCGATCTCGTTCACCACGGCGTCGAATTTTTCTCGGTCCGTGCGGTAGACCACATCGGGGTTGTCGACGCGGATCATATTTCGGTGCGTCGGCACCACCACGACGTCGAGCTTGTAGATCTTCTTGAACTCCGGCGCTTCAGTATCCGCCGTGCC
Source organism: Binatia bacterium (assembly GCA_036258955.1). GTDB lineage: Bacteria > Desulfobacterota > Binatia > UBA9968 > UBA9968 > DATACQ01. The sequence continues at coordinate 922 of DATACQ010000759.1, read as the reverse complement.
GGTCATTCCGGCGAGCTTTTTGTACATGCGAAAATAGTTCTGGATCGTGATGGTCGCGAGCGTCTGGTTTTCCTCCCGGATGCGCACCCGTTCCTTCGCTTCCACCGCCTGATGCAAGCCATCGGACCAGCGCCGGCCCGGCATCAAGCGGCCCGTGAACTCATCGACGATGATCACTTCGCCGTCCTTGATCACGTAATCAACGTCACGCTTGAAGATCGCGTGCGCCTTGAGCGCCTGCTGAACGTGATGCAGAGTGTCAATTTGACGGGGGTCGTAGAGGTTGTGCACGCCCAAAAGCCGTTCGATTTTGGCCACACCGCTCTCCGTCAAAGTCACGGCGCGGCTCTTTTCATCGACGGTGTAATCACCCTGTTTCTCGATCGCGGCGCGGTCTTCTTGAGTGGGATCGCCCTGGATAATGGCGCCGCGCTGCAATTTCGGGATTATGCGATCAATGACGTAATATTTGTCGGTCGATTCTTCCGCGGGACCCGAGATAATGAGCGGGGTGCGAGCTTCATCGATCAGTATGTTGTCGACCTCATCCACGACTGCGAAATTAAGCTCGCGCTGGACGTAGTCCTCAATGGAGAACTTCATGTTGTCGCGCAGGTAGTCAAAACCAAACTCATTGTTGGTGCCGTAGGTGATATCGGCGCGGTAAGCTTCCTGGCGCGAGATCGTGCGCAAATTGAGGTAACGATAATCCTTGGTGATAAACGTCGGGTCGAAGAGATAACTCACGTCGTGAACAATGGAGGCGACAGAGACACCGAGCTTATCGTAGATCGGGCCCATCCACTGAACGTCGCGGCGCGCCAGATAATCGTTGACGGTAATCAAATGGACGCCCCGCCCGGTCAGCGCGTTTAAATAGAGCGGCAGGGTAGCCACCAGAGTCTTGCCCTCACCCGTGCGC
>DATACQ010000758.1:0-1654 GCA_036258955.1 Binatia bacterium | reverse complement strand
TGCTTTATCTCGTTCGTTCGCTTCATTTCAGCCGGCTCGATCCCCTCCTCCGTCCCCGCATCACGGGGGCGGAGCGAGAGCTTTGACTCGATTCGACTCGACGTCGCGGCAACTATATATAGAAGCATCAGGCTCGTCTCTTTCCGCGTATAGTTAATACTCCTCGTTTTGCCAAGCCACTCGCCAATGCTCCTAATCGCTCCAAACGGCGATAGATTTATCCGATCTTGCGTTGACAAGTGCCACCCCCTCTGGTACCCCTGGGGGGCACCTCGGAATGGCTCGGTTGTAACCTTTTTGAACAAAAGGCGGGAAGTATGGAGAAACGTCTTAAAAAAGCGGTCGCCCGTACTTTAAGCTGGGGCAGAGCCGGCGCAAAAATCGGGTTCGCGACCGTTCTCTTTGTGCCGCCAGTGTTGGGCTTCAAATATGTAGATCCTCCCGCGTCGGCATCCTCCCGAATTCCTGCACCGGCGACCCCAGGGACAACTATCAGGATGGAAATGCCGCAGTCTCAGGAATTGGTGAAAATCTACTCTATTGTTAAGTCGCATCGTCCTGCCATTGCCGACAAGGAGGCCTGGCAACTATCCACGTTGATCCTTGACGAGAGCGCCACCCGGGATGTCGATCCGATGCTGGTTTTAGCTGTGATCAAAGTAGAAAGCGGCTTTCGTAACCACGCCCTGTCGCCGATGGGCGCCCGCGGCATCATGCAAATCATGCCCGAAACTGGAAAATACTTGACCAAGGAGCTGGTTCGAGTTGACGGCTTCGAAGCCCGAGAATTCACGCCCGATCATCTCCATGACCCGGCGCTTAACATTAAACTAGGCGTGTTTTACCTGGACGGGCTAAAAAAGCAATTTCGTAATCTAAGCCTCGCGCTGCTCGCCTATAATATCGGCCCTGGTGAAATAAGAAGCCGCCTGGACAACAATGAGGAGCTTTCCAATGAATACGCTGCCAGCGTACTCACGGCGTATCGCGAATACAGAAAGGTAGAACCGGCAGTGTTCTGACCAACGCCTCAATTCGAGTGACAATTTTGCTCGTGTCTGTGGCGCAGTCGGCTCGCTGGTCTTTGCTACTCCGCCCCTCCCAACTTTATGGTTCGCTCGGCGCTGGACTAGGACGTGGTGAGAAAGAGCGGCTCGAGGGCGCTAACCGGGACGCGGCGTTCATGTTGTCACACAGCCGATGAGCTTTCCGCACGCTTTCGGCGCATCACCTTTTCCGTACCATCACTCACATCGATCGAGCCGTGCCGCGCCTACAGACCACGCGCCTGCGGTGCGGCTGCAGAATGCGTCGGCAATATCGAACCGATGAAAAAATGCTGATGCGAGCGCGCCCATCGCCGGAGAATAGAATCAAGCGACCGCCTGTGCTAAAGAAAAGCAGCGTCAAGGTTATAGACGTCCATGAATAATTCCCGCGAAGTATTCCTCACGGAAGAAGTCAAGAAAGAGATCTCGCGTCATGCCGAGGAAACGTTTCCGGAGGAGTGTTGCGGGATTGTCGTATCCGACGGGAAAACCGACCGTCCGCTGAGACTCAAAAACAAGCAAAATGAGCGTCACGCTGCTGATCCCGGAGAGTACCCGCGCGATGCGACCATTGCTTACAGCATCGATGAGCTGGAACTTGAATC
>DATACQ010000757.1:0-3207 GCA_036258955.1 Binatia bacterium | reverse complement strand
GCTCATTGCTAACGAACGACTCTTCTTATTATGGGCGCGCCTCAAGGGCGTGGAGACAAAAATTCACCAGGGAGTTTATAGCTTCGAAGCCTCCGCGTCGGCGCGAGAGATTCTGGAACGCTTGGCGACAGGGAAGGGCATGTTCTACAAGGTTACGATTCCCGAGGGCCTGACGGTGAAGGAAATTGCCGCCTTGCTGGCCAAGATGCAAATTGTTGATCATGAAAAGTTCCTTGCCGAGGCTTCCGCGCCCGGCCTGCTGGAGTCGTTTGGACTGCCAAAGGAAGGTATCGAAGGCTACTTGTTTCCCAGCACCTATCATTTCATGCCAGCTACTTCCGAGAAGAACATCATTCTGGCCATGGCCGAGCAATTTCGGAAGGTAACATGGCCGCTCTTACAACGCTCCGAGGGAGCCCTGGGTTTAACGCCGCACGAATTGATCACGTTGGCATCTATTATTGAAAAAGAGGCGAGTCTTGAAACGGAGCGTCCATTGATATCAGCGGTCTTCCACAATCGTCTAAGAGTAGGTATGCCACTACAGAGCGATCCGACGGTCATTTATGGATTGAAGGATTTTAACGGAAACCTGACCCGTAGAGATCTTCAGGAGCCGGGTCCGTACAACACCTATCGGATTGCAGGCCTGCCGCCCGGACCGATCTGCAATCCTGGATTGTCCGCCATCAAAGCGGCGTTGGAACCGGCCGATGTGCCCTACCTTTATTTCGTGTCGAAGAACGACGGCTCTCATCAATTTTCCGAAAGCTTGGAGGCGCATAACCAGGCAGTAAAGACGTTCCAGCCCATTCCCGCATCCGGCTCTAAGAACAAGCTCGCTGCCGGTCGCCGGTAAGCCGAGTTTTAGGCGTTTTACTGGCGTGCTATAGTTTGACCGCATGCGAGCCCCGAGCGAGACAAAACTGCGCGATACGCCGGAACAGTTAATTCAGAGCGTTGTGAGAAAACTCACGCAGCACGTGCTCTGGGACGCGCTGCTGATCTTTTTACCCCCGCTGGCAGTCGGCCTATATGTCTTGTTTCATCTCTATTTGAATGGCTGGCTGTCACCTTCGCTGGCGGCGCTGCTGGGGTTTGTGGCGTTGGCTATCGGCGCGGTGGCGATCCTCATGCGTTATCGCCCAAACGTTCCCTCTGCCCCGACAGCGGCACGCTTGATCGACGATCGCGCAGGGGCACAAGACCGATTCCTCACATTGGCAACGCTACAAACCTCTCCCGGCGCCGCATTGTTATTGGCTCGATTGCGGGCTGAAGCGGCGGGATTGCAGTCCCGTATCGCAGTGCAGCGAGAGTTTCCTTATAAAATAAAACGACCCGTCTATTCATCGCTGATAGTATCATTTTGCGTCGCTTTGCTTTTTCACCTCCTTCTGCCTATCGCCCATTCGAGCCTCCGTCCGCAGCTTGCCCACGAGCGGTTGCGCGACCTAGTACAGCAGATGGCGGCCCGGCCGAATTTGCAAGAACTAGCCCAGTCTTTGAAGGATCTCGCGGCGAAATTGGAAAACCCCAAGCTGCTGCCGCAGGAACGACAGGATCTGGCGCGAGAGGAGCGACAAAAAGTCAACGAACAGGCGGAAAAGGAACCAGAGAAACAAGACCGCGATCTCTTAAGCCAGGCCGCCGGCACGTTACAGGATATCGAGCAGCAATCCGGCGCCGGCGAGCGCCAGAACGATCAACAGAGCGCTGGAGGTGACATTCAAAGCAATCTTCCACAGCGGGGGCAGGGCGAAAGCAAGCAGAGCCAGGGTAGCGGAGGTGACAGTAAAGGCGAGACCAACGCGGAGTCCAAGGCTGACATGCAAAACGGCAAAGTAGCCCGGGGAGATCCGAAAGAGCAAGGGCAGGAAAAAGCCCCCGGAAATACGAACGGCAGCAAAGCCAATCAACCTGACCCTGATAAATCCGCAAGCAAACGCAACACTGACCGTCCCGGCACATCGGAGGGCGCCGGCGCTGACCGCGACGGGCGCAGCAAAGGGACCGACGAGATACCACAAACCGCCCCCCCGGCGGATCGTTTCCACAAACCCGGAGAGGGCGGATATCAAGGAGTCAAGGGCGCGGGTTATGTGACTGTTCAACTGCCGGAGGAACATGCCGGGACGGGCACCGGTGGCGAAACTAGGAATTCGAAAAGCGGCAAGGCGGCTTCGTCCCAGTTGCCCATAAGCAACGCTCCGCTACCGAAGCATGTACCTGACGCGCCATCCGAAAAACAGCAGATGCCGCTGGAATACCGCAGTATTATTCGGTGAGGAATGAAGCAATAACCATGGAGCCGGCAAAGTTTCAGGACACGTTCAAACGCATTGAAACAGAAATCCGGAAGGTCATCGTTGGTCACGAAGACGCCGTCCGGAAGGTCTTGATTGCTTTTTTTGCAGGGGGGCATGTGCTGCTCGAAGGCGTGCCGGGCTTGGGCAAGACGTTACTCGTAAAAGCGTTTAGTGCCGCCATTGGTATGTCCTTCAAGCGCATCCAGTTTACTCCTGATCTAATGCCGTCCGATATCGTCGGTACGGAGGTACTCACCGAAGACGGTGGTCGCAGAGAATTCCAATTTAAAAAAGGGCCGGTGTTCGCTCACATCGTACTTGCTGATGAGATCAACCGCGCCACCCCAAAAACCCAGTCGGCAGTGCTGGAAGCAATGGAGGAAAGGCAGGTAACCGTCTTCGGCGAATCCCATCTGCTAGAGTCTCCGTTTATGGTGATGGCGACGCAAAATCCCATCGAGCTTGAGGGAACGTATCCCCTGCCTGAGGCACAACTAGACAGGTTCTTTTTCAAGCTGCTGGTGGCGCCTCCCAGCCAGGCTGAGTTGCGTGAGATCCTCAAGCGCACCACCGGGACCGAAACCGATGAGAGCAGCAGGGTTTTGCCGGAAGACGGCGGGCGACACATCAATGAAATGAAACAACTGCTGCGGCAGGTACTGATCGCGCCGCCGATCGAAGAATACGTCGCGCGTCTGATCCACGCGACCCAGCCGTTCGTGCAAAATGGCGCGGTGCCACCGGCCTCTGTTAAAAATTACCTGCGCTTGGGGTCAAGCCCGCGGGGCGCGCAGTCGGTTATCCTCGGAGCCAAAGGTAATGCTCTTGCGGAAGGCCGCGTGCACGTGAGCTATGAAGATGTGGAAAAGGTGCTCTACCCGGCGCTACGCCACCGCAT
>DATACQ010000756.1:0-14335 GCA_036258955.1 Binatia bacterium | reverse complement strand
GTAAAACTTCCCACCGGAGTTGATCTCTATTATGAGTGCCATGGGCAGGGTGAACCGCTGATCTTTGTGCCATCGACCGCATATTCAGGCGAGGTTTGGAAGCCGTCGCAAATGCCATTGGCGGATTCTCTAAAGCTTATTTTTCATGATCCGCGCGGCTGCGGGCGCTCGGTGGCGCAGCAGTCCGTTTACACCATAGAGCAGATGGCACTGGACATCGTCGCGCTGATGGACCACTTGAAAGTTTCCGCAGCCCATTTCATCGGTCACTCGATGGGCGGGCGAATTGCGCTGTCGCTCGCGCAGAATTTTCCCGGGCGCGTAACGAGCTTGATCATGGCAGCGAGCGGCTCCGGACCCGCGGCCCGTCCTGGAGCGGATTGTATACCGGGGCTGCCTCACCGATTAGTCCTCGACATGGTTGAGATGGGTTTTGAAAAGTTTATTTATGATGAAATCGTCGAGTCCGACACCTTCTTCACGAAGAATTATCGGGAGAGCCACCGCGCCGAAGTTGAAGCTTTCTACAAACTTGCATGGGCCACCCATGCCAAGCTACCGGAATTTATCCATCTCTGCATGGCGCGCCATAACTTTGAAGGCACACACCGTTTGGGTGATGTGAAAGCGCCCACGCTGGTCTTGATTGGTGAAGCGGACACAGTTGGCAGTAATCACATCGCGCAATCGAAAGTGCTCGCCGAGCGCATACCCGGTGCGGAGATGAAAATCCTCGAAGGCCAGTCACATGGATTTTTCTGGCAAGCCTCGGACGAGACCAATGCAGTCATTCTAAATTGGGTAACACGCCACTCGACCCAGCCCAGTCGATGAGATTTCTGTTCATCTGACTGATACAAATCGTTTCTGCCCGTCCCACTTGGAAAGCACCGAACGAACATAGCCCTGGGTCCGGAGTCCCGCTAGTGTGTTTTGATCGCGACCCAAGACTCTAGGCCGAAGACTGCTTACGATGTAGTCAGTTACGTTCTGCCGGGATGAAGTAAATCCGGCGTCGCGTTGCCTTATAAGCGATCATTTCGGCACAATCATTTGGCACTCCATCTGTTCGCCGTAGCACGATCTTGACTAAATCCGCACCGCTGCTACGACTACTTTGCTGAAACTTTCATGGCCGACACTGACCCCAAAGTGACAACTTCCGAGCGCCAGTTGCCGGCAAATGATGCCGCGCCCGAAGTAACGCGGTTTCTTCAAGGGCCGCAGCCGAGACGGAGAGAGCTGGCGCGCCTCCTACGGATTTTCGTTGAGTTCCTTCGCGGCTTTCGCGCGCTGCACTTCGTTGGCCCCTGCGTGACGGTTTTCGGATCCGCGCGGTTCAATGAGAACCATCCATATTACAGCGTGGCGCGCGACGTTGGGCAGCGGCTGGCACAAGCCGGTTTTACCGTTATGACCGGCGGAGGCCCGGGTATTATGGAAGCGGCCAACCGTGGCGCAAAAGAGGCGGGCGGTTACTCGGTAGGTTGCAATATCAAGCTCGTTAGAGAGCAGTTTCCCAACCGCTACCTGGACAAGTACATCACCTTCCGTTACTTCTTTGTGCGCAAAGTGATGCTGGTTAAGTATTCCTACGCGTTCGTTGCGCTGCCGGGCGGCTTTGGCACCCTGGACGAGATTTTTGAAACTGCAACGCTGATTCAGACCGGCAAAATCCAGGATTTTCCGTTGGTTCTCATCGGCAAAGTTTTTTGGCAGCCGCTGCTGGACTTTTTTCGTGAACGGCTCATCGCCGAACGATCAATCGATGAAATCGATGTCGAACGTTTCCTTATTACGGACTCGCCGGAAGAAGCAGTGGCCGCCATAAGAACCACGGCCATGCAGCGCTTTAACTTGACGTATGGGCCTAAGCTTAAGAAACGCTGGTGGTGGGACTAGGGAAATGTTTCCTGTTCCTGGTTTCGAATTTCGGGTTGGTTCTTTAGGATATTAAGGGGAATGTCACTCGGAGCGGGAGCGAGGAGTCTCGGACGAAAGCCTCAAGCCAGCGAAGGGTGCTGAACCAAATTTTTGTGCAAAATGGATTCGGTCGGGTCTGGGGTGTTTCATTTAACTGCCGAAAAGAGCCCGTAGCGCACGCTGCCGATTTTATAGGCAAGCCAAATACGAAAGATCGTTTTCGCGAAAATTCGGTTCGACAAAGCAGGGTTGCGCCAGCCGCGGCGAAAGGCCGGATCCGTGATTGATTTCGTGATGAATCGAACTGCGCACAAGCTCCAGGTCTTCTGAACACCGGTCGTCAGATCCGCACAACTTACCTCGCGAAAACCCGCCGCCGCAAGCATCTCCTGATACTCTGTCGCCGATGCGAGGCTTGGCAGGCGCCCCTCGGTGCAAATGGGTTCCAGCAAGAACTTCGTCTCCGCAAAGTTAGGACTCTCACGCGTCAGCCATGAGGTTATCAGCAGCCGGCCTTCCGGCCGCAACAGCCGCAGCGCTTCGGAGAAAAATTGACGCTTGTCGGGCATATGCTCGGAGCTTTCTATGGCGATCACGCTGTCGAACGATCCGCCTTGCAAACCGTTGTCCATTGCGTCGGCGAGCATGAAACGGGCATTGGCCGTCTCTTTGGCGGCCGATTGAGCGATCGCGAACTGCCTGTGGGAGATGGTTATGCCAGTAACCGTCGCGCCGTAGTCACGCGCGAGAATCAGCGCGGTGGCGCCGTAGCCACAGCCGATGTCACAGACGCTCGTGCCGGATCGGATGCCGGCACGCTGCGCGACGAGATGCGTCAGGTTAAGTACCGCCTGCTCAGCGGCTTCCTTCCCGGAGATCCAGTAGCCGTGATGCAAGTGCTCGCCCCAGACGCTGCGATAAAACGGATCGAGATCGTCGTAATGGGCAGCGACCGATGCTGGGTCTGGGATACACGAGCGAGCGACGATCACTGATGTTGCTCGCGAAAGCCGTGAGGAGAAGATTTCATTAGCTACATGCCGCGTACTGCAGGAGACCTTAACGTATTCCTGCTCTCATGGCCATATCAGAACCGTTCGACAGCTGCTGTTGACTTTCGTTGCCGCGCTTTGATAGCAGGCAGATGGTAGATAGGCGTGACCCGTGAGGCGGAAGGAAAAGTTGATAGGGTGCGCCAGCGCACCATCCAAATCAAGAACTGAAAAATTAAACGTAAAACCGGAGGAATTTATGGGATGGGTAGATGCCGATGCACACGTCGTAGAGAGCCCGCTGACTTGGGATTATCTGTTTCCATCCGAGCAGAAATTTCGCCCCCAATTGTTCAAGCCGGAGGGAGAGACGCAACGAGCTCATTGGGTCATCGACGGCAAAATTCGCGGCTTGTTTCGCTTCACTTTCAGCTCCGAAGATCTGGAGAAAAAATCGGCCGAAATCGGACGTGATATGACAACAACCATGGCGACCCGCGATCTCGCCGATGTTGCCGCTCGCATCAAGCACATGGACGAGCTCGGCATAGATATTCAGGTGCTCTACCCAAGCATATTTCTCGACCAGTGCACGGATCGAGCCGATACCGATGTCGCGCTTTGCGGAGCGTATAATAGATGGCTGGCCGACGTCTGGAAAAAGAGCAACGGCCGCTTGCGCTGGATGGCAACCTTGCCTTTGCTTAGTATGCCGGATGCGCTCGATCAGCTTAGATTTGCTAAAGAGAACGGCGCTTGCGGTATTTTCATGCGTCCAATTGAGGGTACGCGACAGATCAGCGATCCGTACTTTCACCCCTTGTATGAGGAAGCCGAGAAGGTGAACTTTTGCATAGGGTTACATCAATCCAACGGCAGTTCGGCCGCCGTTGACCTGATGGTCAATCCCTACGGCAGCCGTGACTTCTTTAATCAATATCGCATCTTTAACGTCGGCGCGTGTTTCCGGTTGATCAATTCCGAGGTGCCTAAGAAGTTCCCAAAGCTGCGATTTGGTTTTATTGAAACTGCTGCGTCATGGATGCCGTGGGTAATTTATGAGACGCGCCGGCGGATGGAAACGGTCAACCGCAAGTTGCCTGACAATTTGGTGGAGCGCTACGGACTCTATGTAACCTGCCAGATCGGCGATGATGTGCCTTACCTGATTAAGAGTTGTATGGGTGAAAACACGTTAATGATCGGGACAGATTATGGTCACGCCGATTCCTCGACCGAATTGGATGCTCTGACCACCCTGAAGGAAAGCGGTGGCATCACCCCCGCCATGCATAAGAAAATCGTCGAGGACAACCCGCGGGCATTCTACGGATTGGCGAACTAGCCAGCACGAGAAGCGAATGAACCGTAAGAGAACTTACAGCGACAAGCCGCAGCCAAAGAAGCGGAATATCTCGCGCAAAGACGCAAAGGCGCCAAGCTTCTGAGAGACAAAAAGGACTTTCTTTGCGAGCTTAGGTCTTGCGGGGAAAATCAGGGTTAAGGAGGAGCTCAGAATAGGGGGTCGGGAGTCCTCGGGTCAAACACTCCCGACCCCTTCGAAGAGTGCACTTCCCGCGATTCGGAAAATCACGATAACAAACGGATTTACTGCAACAGTCGCCCCAGATTACCGATAACTTCTTCGATGTCGTCTAAGGAATTTTGCCGCGGCGAACCGCCAAGATGAGGTGAGACGATGACATTGGAAAATTTTATCAATGGGTCATTGGCATCGCCGGGTTCTTCGTAAAAGGTGTCGAGGCCGTAGCCACCAAGCGTCCCCGCCGAAAGCGCGTCCAGCAACGCTTCGCGTTCCACGAGGTTCGGTTGCGAGACATTAATGAGGAATGCTCCTCGCTTCATGACCGATAATTCTCTCGACCCAAGAAAGCCGGCGGTCTCTGGGCTGCGCGGTAAATGCAGGCTAATACAATCAGAGGTGGCGAGTAGCTCATCAAGCGCGACATAGCGCGCCTGATACTCCCGTTCCACTTCGGGCGGCAGCCGCGTGCGTTGGAAGTAAACGAGTTTCATCCCCAGTGCCATAGCCCGGATCGCAAACTCCCGGCCGATTTCACCCAGCCCAATGATCCCCAGTTGCCGGTTGTAAAGTGTGACCATTCCCGGAATGCGCGCCCAGTTGCCATTGGGAGTATGCCTCCGGTCGTAAGTGGTGGGCTCATAGCCGGCGGCTTTTAACTGCTCGAAGCTGATCAAGTTGGCATTTCGGGTTATCTGTCGCGCCAAAGCGAGCATGAGCATCAACCCTTGCTCCGCCGTGGAGATATTGGCGCGCCGCCGCACCGTTAAAATTTTTAACCCGGCCTCTTCAGAAGCTGCACGATCAATATTGCGAGTGGTGAAGCCGTATTTCTGGATAAAACGGAGAGAACCGCGCGACGCCGCAATCTCCGGTGCACCGATGCTTAATTCCTCTATCACGGCAACGCTTGCGCCGGGGAGATTTTCCAAAAGCTGAGAGCGATCGTCCACCAGGTGCACATCAGAGGGATAAAGATTTGGTACCTGGGCCCGTATCCTCTCGCACCAGCCCGCAAAATCGGGCAGGTCATGCAAACAGAAATGGGCAAAGGCCTGGAAGCGTTCGTCGGGCGCCGTGGGGTCCAGCACGACCTGGATCAAGCGCAGAAAGGTATCGTTTTCGACAACAAATTTTAGCCGGGAAGATGCTGCCATCGAGAGAAACTCTTGCTAATAGAGCACTGAATAACTGCTTAGCAGACTGCTCAAAAAGATCTCAGAGCGAGGCGCGCGAAGATCGATTAGCGGAGGCGTACTCTTCTCGGTACGTTGACGCGAGATCGATCGAGCGCAACAAAGCATATGAGTCTTTTTCAGCAGCTTGCTAGGGTTCCGGATCGACTTTCAACGCCTTGAGAAAACGGGTCAACATATTGTAGGCGCCGATGAGCATCGTCAATTCGACGGCTTGGCGTTCGGTGAAATGCTTTCTCACTTCCACGAAGACGGAGTCTGGCACGGTGACATCCCGCGTCACGGCGTCAGTGTACTCGAGCAGTGCGCGCTGTTTGTCGGTAAAGAGCTTCGAGCTTTGCCAAGTAGCGATGGCCGTCACCTGGTCCGATGTCAACCCTTCTTTCAATGCGTAGGCCGGTCCGTGCGCCCGCTGGACATAATCGACGTCGTTTAAAACCGCGACGCGAATGACCGCCAACTCGCGGCATTGCCCGTCGATTTCCGTGCCGTAGCGTACCGCTTGATTGAGATCGAACCAGGCGTTGGCCAGCATCGGGCTGTGCAACATCAAACGGTAGATATTGATGAGCCGGCCGCCGCGAGCGCCCTTAATTCTGGCGATGCTTTCGCCCAGCTCAGGATGTTCGCTTTCTTCGAGTAACTTGACCCGTGCCATGCATAATCCTACTGACGTGTTGCCAGCCACAGGGCGAAGTTGCCGTGGCGTATATAGACGCTGTCGCGACGTGCCCGTTTTGTCAATTCCGCAACTAAACCTACCAATGGATTAGCCGAACTCGTGTAGCTGCGAGGTGGCCCGGCTGCTTTCATTCTTTCCACCTCGTCTTTGCTCGAGAAGAAGCGCAGCAACACCTCCTCATCGCTGATCCCCCGCCCGCCGTACTTACGCCGTAGGTCCTGCAGCGAGTCAGTCGGATGCGGCCGTTCGGCAATCTCCCGCGCGCGCGGGCGATTTAAAACCTTGTCTTTGACGTTTGGATCCATGTACGCCGCGCCTTCTTTACCCCAAATTCCCATTGCGTATTCGATGGTCTGGTCGGTTACTTCCTTGTAGCGCTCGCCAACGATGACATTGATGGCTGCCTGGCTGCCGACGAACTGGGATAATGGCGTAACCATGATTGGGTAGCCAAACTCAGCGCGCACTCGCGCCGCTTCCTGCAGCGTCTCGTCAACCTTGTCTTCCATGCCGACGCGGCGCAGCTGATGGCGCAGGTTGGATATCATGCCTCCAGGAATCTGATGGACGTACTGGGCGTAGTCGTATTCGGGCGTCCTGCCGATGGGTAGACCCTCCTGTTTGGCGCAACGGGTAAGGAACGCGCTGGCCTGGCGCAAAGGGTGTTCATTCACAATGGTTTTATACCCCAGCGCTCGCGCATTCATGGCGACTGCAAAGATCGAGGGGTTTCCCGAGCCATTGGCCAGTGGCGGCACTGCCGTGTTGATATGAACCATGCCCGCCTTAATCGCTTCCAAGCAACAGAGTGTGCCAAGACCCGTGGTGCAATGGGTGTGAAGCTCGAGCGTCGTTCGTCCTGCCGCTTTGAGCATGGCGGGTACAACGGTTCTGGTGCGTTCGGGAGTCAGGATGCCACCAGGGTCTTTGAAAATGACGCGGTAGACGTCCAGAGAGATGGCTTCGCGGATTTTATTAGCGTAGTACTCGTCAGTGTGGCGCGGCGAAACCGTATAAATCAGATTGATGAGCGGTTTTAGCCCGGCGGTCTTGGCTTGCTTGACCCGCCAGGCCCAGTCCCTTGCGTCATTCCAAGAATCCGAAATGCGCACTTCCTTCACGCCGACATCGGCCATGCAGGTATCGAAAAGCTGGTGTAGAGCGTCGGGAAAGATAGCAAAGCCGCTGCGCGTGCCGTGAACAAGACGAAGGGGAGTTCGTTTGAATTTCGGGATCACCAAGCGGTAGCGGTTCCAGGGATCCTCGCGCAGCTCTTTGACGCATTTGGGTAGTTCGATGGGTCCGCCGAGCTCGATGGCTTCAAAGCCGGCTTCGTCCAATTGCTCGCAGATGGGGTCGATCATACCGGTCCGAATGTTATAGGCCCAGAGGCTCTGCGCGCCGTCACGGATCGTAGTGTCCTGAAAATGAACTTCGGTCATCATATTTCCTTTTGATTGGATGAATGCAGCAGACGTGTGCTTGCAAAGCGCGTCTAAAGATGGTGCTCGCCGAGCCAAAACGAGTAGAAGCCAAGCTCCTGGGCCCAATCGGCAATGGTTAGAACCTCCTGATAATAACGCCGGTTGGAGCGGCCCAGCTCCGGGTGGTTATCACCAAAAATAATGATACCGAACTTCATTGAATGTTTGCTCCGCCAACGCCGTGGTTTTACCGTATGGCGGTTAAAATATCCATCTCGGCACCGGTCGCATTTCCGGGAGCGCCAGCGGCTTTCCGGAAGCTTCGGCCCGCGAAAAGGGTTAAGCAACGCCTGATTGGGGCGATACTAAGAATGACTGACGAGACTCGTCCCGACACTGCTTTCCGGACAAGAGGCAAACGATGATCAAGAAAGTCAAAACTGAGCAATTGAAGCCCGGTATGTTTGTCCACGACTTCAATTGCGGTTGGCTCAACCATCCCTTTCTGCGCAACCGCATTCTCCTCAAATGCGACGCGGAAATCGAAAAGATCATCGAACACCAGATCAAAGACGTCTACATCGATACAGATCATGGCTTGGATGCCGATGAGGCGCCGACTAAACAATTTGTGAGCGAAGTAATTCAAAAGGATCTCAACAAGCTTCAGCCGGTTAATGCGCCCCGCGGGTCTGTGCCGCTGGCGGCAGAGATCGAACATGCCAAGCACTTGTTGCACGATTCCAAACGAGAAACGCAAATTTTGATGGATACCGTCAGACTAGGAATGAAGCTCGATCTGCCACAGGTCGAAGTTGTAGTCGATAAAATGACGGAGTCGGTGCTGCGCAACAAACACGCGCTGGTAAGTCTGTCGCGGATCAAAAATAAAGACGAGTACACTTATCTGCATTCACTTTCCGTTGCGGCGCTATGCATTTCGTTCGCCAATCACCTGGGGATGGGGGCGAAACAAATTAAAGCTCTGGGTGTCGGGGGACTGCTGCATGACATTGGCAAGGTTAACGTGCCTAGCGAGCTGCTCAATAAAGCCGGGACCTTGAGTGAAGCCGAGTTCGAGATCATGAAAACTCACGTGGCTCATGGCGAACGCATTTTGCGAGAGACTAGCGGGATCGATGAATTCTCGATTTGCGTTTGCCAACATCATCACGAGCGCCTGGACGGCACGGGGTATCCGAACGGATTGAAAGCAGGCGAGATCAGCGAATTTGGTCAGATCGGAGCCATTGTTGACATTTATGATGCTTTGTCCTCAGAGCGCTGCTACAAAGGCGCGCTGCCTCCGACGGAGGCGTTGAAGAAATTGTTTGAATGGAGCGGGCCCTATCTCAACCGCAGGTTGGTGGAGCAATTTGTTCTGCACATGGGGATCTATCCCGTGGGAACCCTGGTACGGTTGCGCAGCGGCTTTATCGGTGTGGTGGTCGAGCAAGGCGAGAGAAGTTTACTCGATCCGGTAGTGCGGGCCCTTTACGATACCAAGCGGGAGAAGCCAGTAATCCCCTTCGAAATCAATTTGTCGAGCCGGCCCGCCGGACAGCAACTGGACGAGATCGTTGCCTGCGAGGCGCCGGAAGCCTGGAATCTCCACCCAGAAAAGTTCCTTGCGGCCTAACAAGCAGTTCAGGTTCCAGGGAACCAGTCGAATCGTCCGACGTTGAACTTTGAACGGAACGTTGAACTGCAGGCTGCCTTGACTCTCTCGCGTGTTGCACGCACAGTGAGCGAGAATCGTCGTTCGAGAAACTGCCGCGGAGCGCATCGTGCTTGTAAACTGCGTGGCTTACCAAAACGGCCGCAAGCTTGCCGACATTCCAGTAAGCGATATTCACAAGTATCTTAACGAGCCGGACACGTTTGTCTGGGTTGCTTTAAGAGACCCGGACGCGGCAGAGCTCGATGAAATGCAAAAACAGTTCGGGCTGCATGAGCTGGCGGTAGAGGATGCGAATCATGGACATCAGCGCCCAAAGATCGAGGAATACGGCGAATCGCTTTTCGTGGTTCTCCACGTCATCGAAATTGAAGGGGACGAACTCAAAGTCGGCGAGGCCGATATGTTCGTCGGATCCAGTTACCTGTTGTCGGTGCGCCGCGGCGTGGAGCGTGGTTTCACCGATGTGCGCGCGCGCTGCGAGCGCGAGCCGGAGCTCCTGCGCCACGGCCCGGCATACGTGCTCTACGCCTTGATGGATACGGTCGTCGACCGTTACTTCCCGGTTCTCGACGCCCTCGAGACCGAGCTTGAGACCATTGAAGAAAACATTTTTGCGAGCCAAACCACTCGCGACAGTATCGAGGCTCTCTACAACTTCAAGAGCCGGCTCACTGTTGTCAAACATGCAACCGAGCCGCTACTGGAAGTCACCGGCCGCCTCTATGCCGGGCGCGTTCCTCAACTTGTGGCTGGTTTGCAGGAGTATTTTCGCGACGTGTACGACCATCTTTTGCGCCTCAACCAGTCGATCGACACCTTGCGGGATACGGCGACGACCGGCGTCACCGTAAGTTTGTCTTTGATAACGCTCCAGGAAAACGAGGTCACCAAACGGCTCGCGTCTTATGCTGCACTCATCGCGGTGCCGACGATGATAGCGGGTATTTACGGCATGAACTTTCAACACATGCCGGAGCTGAACTGGGCCTACGGCTATCCTCTGGCGATCGGCTCAATGGCAGTCATCGACTGTTATCTTTTTTATCGTTTTCGTAAGGCGAGATGGCTATGATCACCGACCTGCAACAGCTGAATAGTTTTCGTGAAAATCGCCCGTTCGCCGTTTGACAAGTCTCAGGACTAACGGCATAAAAGTTAGAATGCAAGATTCCCGTTCGTGCTGAGCACCGTCGACGCATTCTCGGACTTTCCGCGAGAACTACTAGCTTCTGCCGTTCATGATTCCAGTCCCGCTACTGCTCTTAACGTTCATCGATACAGAGCATCGATGAATCCGCTGTTTTCCAACTGGCGCACGAAGCGGGCGTCGAAGAACTTTGACGGGTCCTGGTCGCGGGCTTTAGGATTGCGCTCGGCCAATTCTTCCACGACCGAGCGTACGGCTTCCGAGGTTGGCACGGGCGCTTTTAGCAAATACTTACTGATCTGCACGTCATAGGTCTCCGCCAGTACATCGGGCTCCTCCGTCCGTAGGTATTTACGAAGGACCCCGTAGGTAAAGGAGCGGTCTCTTTTCATCAGCGCTCCGGCTTCAATTACGGCAGCGAGGTAGCGGCGAACATAATCGGGATCGTTGCGAATCAGCTCGCCGCGCGTGGAGACGCCATTGGCGGCGTAAGGAATATTGAGACTGGGGATGTGCAGCATCACGCGATTCCCCAGCTTAACGGCTTTGCTGGTGGCCGGGTAACCGAAAACACCGCCTTGAACACGGCCGCTGTGCAACGCGCTGACGATCCAATCGCCGGAGCCTATCTCGACTATAGCGACGTCCTTGCCGGGTTCGAGACCGAAGTGCTTGATGGCGACCCGGGCTCCGGTATGCAGAGATGTGCCGAACCTGCTGATGCCGACGTTCTTCCCGCGTAACTGCTCGGGAGTTTCGATTTCGGGTCGCACGGCCAGATTGAGCAGTAACGTTGCAACGTTGGTTGCAATAATCTTTACGTCCGCGCCACCCACGGCCGCGCCCGCCGTGGTGCCGCCGGCGATATGCACAAAATCCACTTCACGCGCGATGAGGGTGTTCATTCCTTGGAGCCCGCTGGGCGTGGCAATGACCTCTACTTGCAAGCCGTGCTTGGCGAAGATGCCGGATTCGTGCGCTGCCCAAGCAGGCGCCATAGAGCCGGAAATTGAGGTGACCGCCGCTCGCACTTTGCGCAATCCGGCAGCTTCACCACCGTAAAGCCCAGACGAGACTGAAGGTACAGTGAGTAGGCATGAGAGAAACAGCCATGCCTTGGCTCTGTTCATCTAGCACCTCTCTACGTGTCGAGCCGGACATTAGCACTGCAATTTTACAGCGGTCAAGTTATATCAACCGAATGGACTCCTGATGTTTTCTAAATGCGCTCTGGATGTCTCCTTGATATTGAACCTTGAACATTGAACAGCAACCCGGCTCAACCTATCTTCGACCAGCTTGCCGCGGTTATGAATAAACCGAGTAGGCTCACTCCAGCCATGATGAGGTACATCCACCCGAATCCGAAAAGATCTACAGCAGCGCCGGCCACCAATCCCCCTACGCCGTAACTGAGTGGATAAGCGATCGAGAAGCTCGCCATCGAGCGGCCCCGGTGTTCTGGATTCGCCCGCTCCATGGCCAACGCCAGAGTTGTCGAACTACCGATAGCGACAGTTAGGACATAGATCATGCCGCAGATGAGCAATGCGGAAAGGCTTGAAACCGTTACGATGGCGCTGAGCGCAACCGCCTGAAAAACGAAAGCGACGGCGAGTGAGCGGGCGCGGCCGAGTTTGTCTGAAACTTTGCCGAGCAGGGGGCGCGCGAGCATGCTCGTGATGCCGCTCACAACATAGAACGAGCCAATGCCGGAAATGCCCATCGCACTGGCATAGAGAACGATGAAGCTGGTTATCGCGGGCATTGTGAGCTGCAAAAAAAAATGCAAGGAGCTTGGCAGCAAGACGTCGCGTTCGACCAGCGTGAACAGATCCCGGAATGGCGGGGTAAAACTGTGCGGCGGCAATGCGCGAACCCGTGCAACGCTGTTCGACAGAACCCGCGCTAGGCCAGAGCCGGCGAACGCGAGGCCTGCCGCTGAAAGAAAGACGGCCGCGTAACCGCCAAATGGCGCATCGATGAGCCACAGAGCCACCGCTGGAAAGAAGATCGACGCGCTATTTTGCGCGCCGCTGTAGTATCCTGCGGCCTCGCCACGCCGAGCTAGGGGCGCTATTACGGCAAGCATCGAGTAGCCGCCCGCATTAAGCGCTGCCCAACCGATGCCTCTCAGACCGTTGGCAAGCATCGTTATCCCGGTACTGGGGAAGAGACAGATTAGAACGCTCCCGCCTTGTATTAACATGCCGTAAAGCATCACTTGGGCCTCGCCACAGCGGTCCGCCCAGTGGCCCATCAGAGGGCGGACGATCACGCTGGTCACCGCAAAGCAAGCGAGCACGAGCCCAACGGTAAACGGTGTGCCGCCAAGCTGGGTGATATAGAGCGGCAATGCCGGCTGGAGCATGAAATGCTGCGCATATCCGAAAACTTGAGCCAAGCACAAAAGCGCGAATGTGCGGCTCCAAATGGAGTCCGAGTTGGGCGGCGTCATCGAAGGAAATTGGTTTCGGAGCTTTCGTTAGGCGCAGCAGCCGGGATTTTGGTGAACGCGAGACGTGTGTTTCCGATGTTATATAGGTTGTGGGAATGCTAGTCTGTTTCTCCAGCCAGCCCGAAATGACGTAGAAATATGTCCCGACTAATCGGACCTAAATTGCCAATTTTTATAAGATTCGGTGCGAATGAGCAAGCTTCTCTAGTTGCACCTTCAGCCAAACCGGGATCGCGCGCTAAGTATCGCGCCAGCTATTTGAGCTTACCCTGTGACGCCAACGTTGGCCGGCTGGGCAAATTTGGCGCTACTTATGAGGCTTGGGGAACACGGCAGGACGTCGAACCTAGAGTTGATCTTGAACGCAGTGGGTCCATGTTTTTACTACGTGGTCGGATGCCAGGCGCGCCTTGGAGCATTGTGCTATCACTGATACTCTGAAAACCGCTGGCTTCTGAAATTGCAACAGCGCCAGAGCGCAAGCATTATAAACACGATCGTGAGCAACACGGCATCCAAACCGATTCGCTTCTCTGTAAACGAGAAGGCTGGTACCGTCTCTGGCCTACTGGTTGCACCGCAGCGCGCCACGATCTTGCTTGTGTTGGCTCATGGAGCGGGCGCGGGTGTGCGCCATCAGTTTATGGAACACCTGGCGAAAAAACTGGACGCGCACGGCATAGCGACGTTTCGGTACCAGTTCCCTTACATGGAGAAAGGATTAAAAAGGCCGGACAACGAAGCGATCCTGACCGCAACGGTCCGCGCAGCCGTCACCGCGGCCCGCGAACAAGCCCCAAGGCTCGTGCTCTTTGCCGGGGGCAAATCAATGGGTGGGCGGATGACTTCACTTGCGGTATCGAAGGAGCCCATTGACGCAGTACGCGGGCTGGTGTTTTTCGGTTTCCCTCTGCATGCGGCCGGCAGGCCGGGTGCCGAACGCGGCAAACATTTGTATAACACGAACGTGCCGATGCTCTTCATTCAGGGCTCACGGGACAAATTAGCCGATTTGCGCCTACTCGAGCCGGTTTGCAAGGGTATCGGGAAAGCAGCCGAGTTGTTGGTCGTCGAAGGCGGCGATCATTCTTTCCATATGCTTAAATCCGCCGGCCGTTCCGACGATCAGGTGCTCGACGAGGTCGCCAGGAAAGCCGCAACTTGGATGGCAGCGGTCGCTTAGAATAATTATGCGGTTCAATGTTCCAGGTTAAGGTGATCTTCGGATTTGAGCGCTTATAACTCATCCAACTTGCTAGTCGCTGAAGACTAACCTCGGAAACTATCAC
>DATACQ010000755.1:0-1953 GCA_036258955.1 Binatia bacterium | reverse complement strand
CCATCGCGTTGCTAGCTTTGATCGCTGTTCTACCCGAGTACGCCGTAGACATGTACTTCGCGTGGCAAGCCGGTAAGGACCCGACGT
Organism: Binatia bacterium; assembly: GCA_036258955.1. GTDB lineage: Bacteria > Desulfobacterota > Binatia > UBA9968 > UBA9968 > DATACQ01. The sequence continues at coordinate 1,866 of DATACQ010000755.1, read as the reverse complement.
ATACTTCTTTCGCGATGGCAAACATGACGGGCGCAAACCGATTGCTCATCGGAGTAGGTTGGGCAGCCGTCGTTTTGACATATTGGCTCAAAACCCGACAGAGAGCCATTCAACTTGAGCCTGAACACAAAAACGAGATTTTTTATTTGGGCCTCGCGACACTTTATTCTTTCGTGATTCCCTTCAAAGGTCGGCTGGATCTTATCGATGCGGCGGTGTTTATCACCATCTTCGGCTTCTACATGCGTGCGGCCTCTAAGGCTTCACATATAGAACCCGAACTCGAAGGTCCCGCCGCGATGATCGAACACATGTGCGGCGATGGGACGCGCCGTTGCGCAACGGCGTTATTCTTTTTGTTCTCAGGATTTACAATTTTTATCGCCGCTGAGCCGTTTGCCGAGGGGCTCTTGGCCACGGGGCGGACATTTGGCATCGAAGAGTTTATCTTGGTCCAGTGGCTCGCTCCGTTGGCCTCGGAGTCACCTGAATTTATAGTTGCGATCCTATTTGCGCTGAAGGCGCAGCCGGGTACCGCCATGGGAGCGTTGCTTAGTTCCAAGGTCAACCAATGGACGCTGCTGATAGGCATGCTCCCGGTCGTTTTCGCTGTGTCAGCAGGACAATTCGGCGCCATGGAACTGGACCAACGCCAAATCGAAGAGATGTTCTTGACGGCGGCGCAGTCGTTATTCGCCGTAGCGATTCTGGCCAACCTCTCGTTTTCCGTTTTCGAAGCCATCGTCATCTTCCTGCTGTTTTCCACCCAATTATTTTTTACTGATCCACAATTCCGGTTCTATTATTCTTTTCTCTATGTGGCGCTTGCCGTCGGCATGATACTCTTTAAAAAAGAGGTGCGGCATGGAGTTACCGGGCTGTTCTCGAAAGGCGCGAATCACGCCAGTCCCCATCCGGTCAAAACGCTCGAATGAGCTTGCGTAGAATTCTCGCGGGCGGCACCGGCCGTCATCCTTGATTGTTCACCACAAGTCGCAACGCAGCTTGAACCCGGACTTCGCAGTTAAATTTAGCTACCTCGGAGCGAGGGGGAGAGCTTGAAGTAGCGAAGACGCCAAGCATGCAGTTCAAAGTCGTTTTCGCCTTTTGCTGCCGATGTTTTAAAAAGTTTTGGCAGGCACAAGCACCGCTGATCGACTGCCGGTCAGAGGCAGAATCTAGTGGCTTCGCTCGAAAGGTTTGCTCCTCGCCTCTGCATCAGGACCAACTGCGGAATCGGGCTGAAACTCTAAAGATTGCCGTGAGCCGCTAAGCCGGCGTGCCGGTTGGCTTAGGCTCGTGCGAAACTTCGCTTTTGAAAGGAAAATAGAGAGGCGCGGCCCGGGGCTGTCAATGTTTTGCCGCGGCTTTTTCTTCCTTGATGTTTTCGTGGATCAGGCGCGGCACACCGCCACAGCTGAAGCAGCGAGGCGGCTCATACTTTGTCTCGCCTTCGGGGTAGCGCATGAAACGACGGTAGAATGGTTTTTCCGTGCCGACAAAGTCATCATAGTAAAAGGCTAGTTTGCCGCACTCGCTGCATTGTAAATACTTCGCCATGGTTCGTAGCCTACAGAGATTTAAATATCTTTCTCACCTCGTCCGCAGCTCACGAGATTTTGGCCCCCGACTCCCGAGTAGGCGACCGGCTCGTTCGGGCGAACAGATCTTCAGGCAGCTCATGTTAGCTGACTGAATACTTGCTTATGGTCTGCGCTGCTTGCGTGAAGAATACTCATGAACGACGGAGACGTCAACTAGCCTCTGCGGTTGAGAATATGTCAAATTTGTTGCATGGGATATACAAGCTCCCCGGAACTTTCGGACGAGAGCCCGCTCGTTCGGCCGATCGAAGCCGCGGCGCTG
>DATACQ010000754.1:0-4513 GCA_036258955.1 Binatia bacterium | reverse complement strand
GTGCCCCTACGAGAGGAAAGGGCGGGTGAGTCGCTTTACCTTGTCAGCTCATCCGCAAGCGCACGCAGAAGCGCCGCGCCATCGCCGCGCCACGCGGCGCCGTGCATGCAGGCGAGCGTCGTCGGTCCGGCAGCGGCAAGGCGCTCGAGCATGCCACGCGCGTTCTTCGTGTGCGAGTAGTAGTCCATGGCATGACGAAATGCCTCGCTCGGACCGAGGATGTCCGACTCTGTAATCGCCGGATGTTCTGCGCCGGGTTGGGTAAACAGATCACCGCAGAGCAGCGTCTTGCTTCTTTCTTCCATCAGATAACCACATTCCCAGGCGTGCGGCAGGTGCGGCGCATCGAACCATCGCACGGAAGATTTCCCCAGCGAGAGCGTCTCGCCGTCAGTGAGCGCGCGCGGTGGCCGGTCGGCAAGGTCGCTGATGGACACTATGGCAGCGATCGCGCCGCATAGGGGCAGGGCTTGCGGCGCCGCCGCCAGCCACTCGTTGAGCGATCCGCATTCGTCTGCTTCGACGTGGGAGAAAGCAACATAACGAAGCTGCTCGATCGGCAGCACAGTTGCTACGGCTTCACGGACAAGTGAAAACATCTTCCGCGGTCCGGTGTGAAAGAGCAGCGGGTAATCGTCCACGATCAGATACTGGTTGAACGAGAAGCCTCCCGGCCCTCCTTCGATCGTGACTGGGGTATTGATCCGGTAGATTCGGTCTGCGATCTCATTGACGTTGGTACCGGACTGCGGATTGCTGACGGTCATTTGGGCTCTCCTCGATAGCCGTTTTACTGGTGCGAAAATGATTACCAGCGATGAGCAACTATTTCAATCACGTAAATGGTTGCGCAACCCGCGGAACAGCTAAATATTATTCGCCTGCGGGGACCGTTCACGTGAGGCTCGCAATGATTTCTTCGTCGCTCGCGCTCAAGTCTACCGGTTTCCCGAAAGGCTGCGGCCAATCGATGCCGGTCTTCCAGTAGACCTCTACTTGATTGCCGTCAGGATCTTCAAAATAGATGCCGACCGCGTTGCCGTGGCTCACAGTTCGAATGATAGGCACGTTGTGCTCCAAGAAGAGTCGGTAAAATTTTTTGAGATCCGTTAAGCTGTCACATCGAAACGAAAGTTGCTGTATCACTTTGCCGTCTTCTCGCCCAGGCATCAGCAACAACTCGTGATGCTCCTCCAGCCGGCCTTTGGCTGTCATGAACGTGCTGCCAGTCTTGGGACTCTCATCGCTGATCTCTAATCCGAGCATGTCTCGGTAAAAAGCTTTGGAGCGTTCGATATCGCGTACATAAAGGCCCACATGGCCCAGTGACATTACCTTCGGCATATATCCTCTCTTTCTGGTTAGCAGATCACCGTCGCGATAACCAAGTCTATCAAACACTCCTAGGCACATTTCACAAGAGGGCCTTCTATGGCAGCCGAACGCGATCGCTCGGACAAACTCACATGCGAAAACGTTCGATCCTTATTCTTTCATCGATAAAACAGCAACATCAAAGAACTCGAGGCGGCAGATTTATTCGCGATCTGTACGCCCCGGCAGAACTTTTCAGAACGGATTTGGATCCACTACCCCGGATCCTGGCGGCTGCACGGCCACAACGGCATGCGATGCCTCGAAGCGTCGCTACGAGTTTTGCGTGCCGCGATATAATTGCAGCGGCGCTAGCACCAATCCGGCAATAATCAGAAAAGCTCCCGCCAGAAGAAAAGCAAATTTGATTCCCAGCTCGCCGATCAGGTAGCCGGTGATCATCGGCGCGGGGATGACCACGAGTTGAGTGATCAGTGAGGTGAGCCCGTACGTCGCTGCCTGGACGTTCGAGCCGGCGACATCCATCACGGCGGCGTTGAAAATGTTGAAAAGCGTATAGAAGAAGAGGCCGATCGCGACTATCACCAGGCCGAGGGGAATGCCCGGGGGAACCAGGGCGAGCAGCGCAAAAAATAAACCAAGAAGGAGACACGAAGGCAGCAGCACCGCCTTGCGACCGAAGCGGTCGGATAGCAGCCCCAAAAGCGGCTGTGAGATCGTCCCCATTGCGTGCAGTAGGGCGATGTAAATTCCCAGCGCAACGCTGGAGTAATGCAAATGCTCCTGCAAATAGATGGGCAGAAAAGTGAGGATCACAAGCCGAGCCATCGAAAGCAGACCCGTAGAAACCGAGAGCCCCAAAAAAGCCCGATTAGTAATAACCGCGACGACATCGCGGAATTGAGCTGACATCCGCCGGCGCGGAGAGTCCCCTTGGGTGAATACACCGGCTAACGCCCGCCACAGTAGGAAAGCGAATAGAAGGCCAGGAAGCAATTGCACTTGTGTTGCAGTTTGCCAAGATAGATTGGCCAGCAACACGCCAACAAACAGCGGTGTTATGGTGTCGCTCAGAGTCGCTCCGGTGCCGTGAACGGAAAGCGCGGTGGCGCGCCGTTCCGGGAAACGATTCGACAACGATGCGGCGGCAGTGGGATGCCATAGCGCGGTACCGAAACCGATCAGCGCCGACCCAAGCAACGCCCAGACAAAAGCCGGCAGGCCCAAGAGAAAATACGCCGCGCCCATGGAAACTAACGACAGCGCAAGGATGGTCGCACGATGCCGCACCATCGAATCGGCGACCATGCCGAACGGCAGCTGGCCAAGGCCGACTACAACTTGTTGAGCCGACGTCAAAGCGCCGATTTGGACATTTGTGAGATTCAACCCCGACTTGATCGCCGGTAAAATTACCGGATAGAACTGTTGGAACCAGTGAATGACAAAGTGCCCCGCCGTGAGGACAGCCAGTAGCCAGATGCGCTCTTTTCCCAGAGCGCGGATTGAGGTCAAAAGTTGCCGTGGTGTATTCATGAGGTGAACGCTGGCGCGACTGCTTACACGACGGCTGACAGGAGTAGAACTAAGGGCGCCGTGCGAATCCTTTAGAGATAACTTAGACCTCTATCCGTTGAAAGACTCCAAGCATCTGATTGATTTTATAGGCCCGATTCTGCAGTTACGGCTGATCCCAGATTCCGCAGTTCGTCTTGATGCGGAGGCGAGGAGCAAACCTTTCGTAGCGAAGCCAATAGATTCTGCCTCTGACCGGACATCGACCAGCGGTACTTTGTGCCCTGCCAAAACTTTTGAACCATCCGCAGCGAAAAGGGCGAAAATGACTTTGAAAACTGCGTGCTTGAGTGTCTTCGCACCTTCAGGCTCGGCCCTCGCTTTCGCAGTAGCTAGGTTCAACTGCGGAATCCGGGCTGATGCGAGGGAGAAGAAATCGTGACGCAGGAAGTCTGTAGAAAAGTTCGGGGCCGGTCGCCGCTAAAGCTTAGTGACACGACAACGCTGTCCGCGGTGCGCCACGGATGCGCTGATGGGATCGTTGTCGCTGTTGGGGATGAGTAGGTTTGTGTTCGCGCCGTTGCAGCCGAAGGGATTGTAGCCGGGGAGGTTTAGGTCCCGACAGGGCTGCCACCAGCCGTAGACAGTCGTCACGACCGTGGGGTGTAGTGAGTCGTTGTATTTAGTTTTCAGCTTCACTTTGCCCATTGCTGTTTGGAGAAAGATCCATTCACCGTCCGCGATACCGCTCTCCTGAGCGGTGCGGGGATGTATCTCGATAAAGGGCTCCGGCACGGCGCGGCGCAGGCGCGCGATGTTCCGGTGCTGCTCGTCGCAGAAGTGAATGTCACGGAAAAACGTCAAAACCAGCGGAAATTGCTCATCGCTATCAGGGGAACGGCTAAACTCCGGCAACGCCGGGTAGCCTCTTTGGGCAAAGCTGCTCGAGAAGATCTCAATTTTCCCGGTCGGCGTTTCGAAGCCTCGCGGAAGGCCGGTCACGGCGTCGAGTTCGGCATATTTTTGATAACTTGTCTCACTCGTGGCGCGCAGGCCGCCCGGATGCCCGCGAAGCTGTTCAGTAGTCAGCCCGCTCGGCGCCAGCTGATGATTTAGGGCCGCGTTGATATCGTTATTAAAGAACTGTTCGCCCAAACCGAGCTTTGTTGCCAAAGCAAAAATAATCTCAGCATCCGGCTTTGATTGATGCACGGGAGGGATCACGGCGGGCCTCAGTTGAACCCAATCCACGGTGTCTTCGGCAATATCGAAGGACGGCATCAGCGCTTCGCGTTCCCAGCAACTCGCGGCGGGGAGCAATAAGTCAGCGAATTGGGCGCTCGGATTGGAAAACATATCTACATGGACGTAAAACTCCAGCCCTTCAAGCGCCGCTTTACCGCGCAATGGATCGCCGTGACCGAGCAGCGGATCACTGCCGAACAGAACCATGGCCTTCACGGGGTATGGACGCCCGCTAAGAATCGCTTCGTATACTTCTGCGGCTTGCACGAGACCGTTTTCCGCGGCCGGGCCAAGCGGATGTGCGTTCAGGCCGAGGCGCAAATGCGCTTTCTCTTGAGCGAGTAACTCGCGCCCGGTCATTATGTTTGCCGGCGGCGTGCCGAACAGCACATTGCTTCCTCTTTGATCGAATTGCCCG
>DATACQ010000753.1:0-1553 GCA_036258955.1 Binatia bacterium | reverse complement strand
GCGGCATGGAGATATGGATTCCTTTAGAGGGATAAAAAATTCTGCTTAGAGGATTTCGCCCGGTCCCGTTCGACTAGGACTTGAATGAATTCATAGGCGATTGAATCGTATAAACCAACAACCACTTGGAAGGAGCAGTTTATGGCTATCGAACCCTATCTGTTTTTTAACGGCTGCTGCGAAGAGGCCATTGAATTTTACAAGAAGTCGTTGGGCGCGGAGGTGCTCATGACCATGCGCTACAAAGAAAGCCCGGAGCCGCCGCCGCCCGGCATGGTGCCGGCGGGCTGGGACAACAAAATTATGCACACCACCTTGCGCATCGGTGATGCCAATTTGATGGCGTCCGACGGCTGCACCGACGGACCGAATTTCAAGGGTTTTGCCCTTTCGTTCACCGCGGCCAACGAAGCTGATGCGAGGCGGAAATTTGCCGCGCTCGCCGAAGGAGGGCAGGTGCAGATGCCGCTTGGAAAGACTTTCTGGTCGCCTTGTTTCGGCATGGTGACGGATCGTTTCGGGGTGGGCTGGATGGTCACGGTGCCACAGTAGCATTGTGGCGGCACCAAAAACCAAAGCGATGGAGACGGAGAGCACGCGATGAAGTACATGCTGCTGATTTATTCGGATGAAAACGCGTTGAGCGAGCCCGAGCGGCAGTCTTGTTACGAGGAGTCTTTGCAACTGGCGCACCAACTTCATAGTGCTGGCCAGTATGTAGGGGCTAACCCGCTCCACCCGACCGCGATGGCGACAAGCGTGCGCGTGCGCGATGGGAAGCGGCTAGTCACCGACGGTCCCTTTGCAGAAACACGCGAACAGTTGGGCGGCTACTTTCTCATCGAGGCCGAAAATCTCGACGATGCAATCGCAATCGCCGCGCGTATTCCGATGGCGCGCAAAGGTACGGTCGAGGTTCGCCCGGTGTTCCATATTACGGAGCTGCCGAACGCGGGCTAGCCGCCGCGGGATGCAACAAAGCTGAATCAACAAACAGCGTAAGGAGCAAAGTATGAGCGGAGTACGAGTCTTGGTGGGCACGCGCAAAGGCGCATTTATTCTCACGTCTGATGGAAAACGTGACAAATGGGAGGTCAGCGGTCCGCAGTTTGCTGGCTGGGAGATTTACCATCTCAAGGGATCGCCTGTTGATCCGAATCGGATCTATGTGTCGCAGTCCAGCAGTTGGTTCGGGCAGATCATTCAACGCTCGTATGACGGCGGGAAGACATGGGAGGTGCCCGGCGGGGAGAAAATACCCGAGCCGTACGATCCGCCGGCCAGCGTGAGCAACAAGTTCGTTTACGACACCTCGGCGGGCAGCGGGAAACCTCTCACGACCCACCAGTGGTACGATGGCACGCCGCATCCGTGGGAGTTCAAGCGAGTTTGGCACCTCGAGCCTTCGCTTACCGATCCGGATACGGTGTACGCGGGCATAGAAGACGCGGCTCTGTTCCGCTCGACCGACGGCGCGAAGTCCTGGAACGAACTCGCTGGCCTGCGCGGTCATGGCTCTGGCGAGCAATGGCAGCCCGGCGCCGGCGGCATGT
>DATACQ010000752.1:0-5926 GCA_036258955.1 Binatia bacterium | reverse complement strand
CTCTTGTTGTAATCACTGCGACCAAGAGCCGGAGCTAGTTTATTTCTTCTTAGATCTAGATTTTCTACGCGGCGGAACTTTGCCGCCCGCGCGGCGAGCCTCGGAAAGACCGATGGCGATGGCTTGCTTGCGGCTTTTGACCTTTTTCCCTGATCGACCGCTTTTTAAAGTTCCTCTTTTGCGCTCATGCATCGCTTTTTTGACTTTCTGGGCTGCCTTTTTTCCATATCTCGCCATGTGCGATCTCCTCTCCTGAAGGTGGCTTGCGAATTTGAACGGCGAATCTACTCCGTTCAGTGCAAGGCGCATTCCAACTAGCATCTATCCAAGTCTATCTGAACCCCGATTCCGCAGTTGGTCTTGCTGCGGCGGCGACGAGCAAATCTTTCGTAGCGAAGCCAGTAGATTCTGCCTCTGACCCGACGTCGATCAGCTGGGCTTGTGCCCTGCCAAAACTTTTGAACCATCGGCAGCGAACAGGGCGAAAATGACTTTGAAGCGAGCCGTTGGAACCCGCTGCTTCCTTCAAGCGCAGCTTGGCGTCGGGGAAAAAGCTTTCAACGACTCGGAAGAGAGCCGCCGCCCGCGAGCTGTTTGTATAGCTCAACGACTTCTTTGTCTCGGGGCAATTCTTTGATCGCCTGTTCCAGCTCCGCGCCGCCAAGCGGGTTTGGACCGTCGCCCATGAGCTTTTCAAACACGCGAGGAAATTCCGGGTCCGCGAACGCCTTGTTCATGGCGTTCCGTATGATCTGGACTGGTTCTTTCGGTGTTCCCGGCGGAAAGATGTAGGGCCAGCGGGGATACTGGAATGCGCGGAACATGTCAAGAAGCTTGCGCTCCACATCGGACTTTGCAAAACTCCCAAATTCCCGCACGTGAGCAAACGTAGGGTTATGCCGGCCCTTGGGCACCGTCAAAGTAGCGTGAAAGTGAACCAATTTTTTTTCTATCCACTCAGGCTGCTCGATGACAAATCGGGCCGCTCCGGTTGCATGAGCATCCAACTCGCCGCGGTCGAGAGCGATGTAGATTTCCGGACCGGTATAGCCGGTTATGAACTTCGGCTCTTTTAAACCCATAAGGTAGGCTGCGATGCGACCTGTGACATAGACCGGATGCCCGACCGCGTGAGCACCGATCCTAAGGCCGGGTTTGGCTCGTAACTTTTCGATGGTGTCTAACCCCAGTGTCCCTTTGGTGTAGAAAATGTACGGATCACCGGTGTCAGTCGATCCAAGATAAATGAACTTATCGAGATCATAGTTGCTACCGGGCAATCCGAGAATCGGCCCAACCACGAGTCCGGCGCCGATGGATCCTATCGTCAATCCATCTGGAGCCGTGGCACTGAAAATCACGTTTGCAGCCTTTCTTCCCGCAGCTCCTGGTACGAACTCGAGCAACAAATTCGGTTTACCGGGAATATGTTTTTCCAGGATCTGCATCAGCGCTCGAGTCTGCAACTCTCCAGAACCGCCGGGCCCGCCACCGCGGATTATTTTGATGGTCTTGCCTTTGTAAAAGTCTGCCTGTGCCAAGGCGCTACTCAACGGCAAGCTTATTAAAGTCCAAAGCAAGAAAGCGTAAACGCCCATCGTGCGCAGCGTTTGCATATTAAAAACCTCCGGCTCAGAGACATACGGCATCAAATCCAACGCGCCGTCGGGATCCTTAGCTGATGTTTGCCCGTACTACAGTAAACAATCTCTGTCAAACCACGTTTAGTTGCGTGTTGACGTCATTTTGTCTTGAAAAGAAGACGCGGCAGGTAAAATCCGTGCTGACCACTGAGTAAAGTGTGTGGAACAGAATTTGCTCTAATCGTCGGTGTACAGCGTTGCAGGAACCACCAAATATGTGGGAAATGATTGTACTTCTCTGGTCTGTTCCGTTCGCCCTCGGCACGACCGCCCTGGTGCGGCTCGGCCGTGGCGAGAACGTGCTACGGGACGCCGAGAGACAGTTCTTATTTGGGAGCAAGAACAACAAAGAACTGCGGCTGTCGGGGTGGCTTGGAATCAAACTGGCGGTACTCTCTATACTTCTGTTTCTCGCGGGTGTTTTTCACGGACTCGTCGTGGTGAATTTCGGTTCTCCGTGGACGTTGCTGCTTCCGCTCCTGACCGCAAGCTGTGTGACTCTATTGCTGGTGGTCTGGTTGCGCGCCGCGGCGAGCGACGACGCGAGAGCCGAGCAGGACCCCCTGCATGACCCTGCCCACCAACCGGCCATGCCGGCGCACCGCCTGGATAGCTTCGAGCTTTGATCGCGAGCGCTTGAACGCTGCTTTCTTCGGGCGGCTCTAAGAGCGCAATGACGACGACGAGCAGGCATGTTCGTCTCGGCGATTCACTGTCTTTTAAAACAAACCCCTATCACTATCTTCGCTTCCGGATTGAAATGGCGCCTCAGGCCGGGATCTTTCAAGCACTCTCCAGCCCAGGTTTGTCGGCAATCGCATTTTCTCTGTCGGCGAAATTTATCGAAAGCGCGAATGAAAGTACCAATACAATGGATCAACGTGTCACAACTGACACTTGCACGTGGCGCGCGGAGGAATTCCGGGCAAATTGCTCCTTAAAGATATTTTTCCCAAGCGTAGCCTCCGGCATAGGCTTTGCACAGTAAAAACACTGTAACCACGGAGGACACAATGGAACTTCACGATATGAATCCAGAGGCAGTTCTAGAGATTCAGCAAATGCTGGAGACGCCCATTGAACATCAAGCAGCTCAGTATGAACTCAGCCTGCTCGGCGTCGTTCTGGGGAATGCTCTTCAAGCGCTGCAATCAGCTGAGAGCGACGAAGAAACGTGCGAGGTGCTCAGCCACATGGTGAAGAGCGCATTCGTCATCGGCCGGCGCCACGTTAATCGTTTGATTTGATGATCGACATGAGCTTGCAACGTTTCCTCCTGAAAGCCCGGACGAGCTGCAATTGAAGAACGTTAATAACCGAGAACGTATTTTATGGCGAACGAACGAGATCTGATCTTGCCGGCTGGAGAAGCTCCGTCCGATCCGAGCGCCGGTTCTGTATTCTTCGTCGGGACGGCGACGGTACTCATACGGTGTTGTGGAATTACGATCCTGACCGATCCTAACTTTATCCACGCTCACGAGAAAGTTTCGATCGGCTACGGAATGCATGCGACGCGCCTCACTGACCCCGCGATCGAGATCGGCGCATTACCGCCGCTGGATCTAATCGTGCTGTCGCATTTCCACGGCGATCACTTCGATCAAGTGGCCGAGCGTGAGCTGGACAAGTCGCTCCCGATTGTTACGACGGCTGAAGCGGCCAACGAGCTGCGCCACCGCGGTTTTCATCAGACGTATGCTCTCGAAACCTGGTCTGCGCTGAACATCATGAAGCGAGACGTTCGTCTTCGCATCACATCGATGCCCGGGCGCCACGGGCCGCCGCTGTCGGATCTCGTGTTGCCGGAAGTCATGGGGAGCATGTTAGAGTTTGATTCCGCAACAGACGGCAGGCAATTCAGGATGTACATCACAGGCGACACACTGCTGATCGATGATCTCAAAGAAATTCCACGGCGGTTTCCGGACCTTAACCTTGCGCTCCTTCACCTGGGTGGCACCAAAGTACTCGGCATCATGGTGACCATGGATGGGAGGCAAGGCGTTGAGCTTATGCGAATCGTCAACGCGGATCAGGCAATCCCTATCCACTACGATGACTATGACGTTTTCAAATCGCCGCTCGCGGACTTTCAGCGGGAGATCGCGGCCGCAGGCTTAGACCAGCGCGTGCGCTACCTAGAACGCGGCCAGGAATACACTTTCAGCCTATCCCCGGCCCCATCGGCTGCGCTGCCGATCGAGGGGCAGTTGCGATAGAGTGGACGATTGTCTGGTTTGAAGCCAAGCTTGGCTCGTTCCAGGCGCCACCCTCCGATCCAAAAAACCGGTCCCTGGCAGCTGTGGCCGGTCCCTCCATTCTCGTTCCGTACGCTCTGCTGAGCTGACAAGTTGCAGCCCTTTCGGCGGAAAAACGTTTCCGAATCCTAGAGCTATCCTGGTAGACTGCTATCGTAGCCAGTGGATATCTCCGGGGTTTAGAAGTGAGCCTTGCCGTAAATATCTTAGGACTTGTAGTCATTTTTGCAACTCTTCTGCCCCTTCTTCGAGAAGAAGTTTGGTGGATCCGAATTTTTGATTTTCCCCGGATACAAATCGCGGCGTTGGGGGTTGTTGTCTTAGCTACAGACCTCGTTTTCCGAAGCGTGAGCAGCACAGGTACGGGAGCCCTACGGATCGCTGTAGTTGCCGCCATTTTATACCAGGCCTTCATGATCTACCCGTACACGTTTCTTGTTCCACGGAAGGTCAAGCCGGCGAAGGCTCCGCGCCCGGAGTCATGTTTAAGTTTGCTCATCTCCAACGTCAAAATCGAGAATCGCAACGCTACAGGGCTCAGAAGCATTATCCGTGACAGCGATCCGGACGTGATTCTGATACTCGAAGCCGACGATTGGTGGCGTGACGCGCTCGCCGAGCTTGAACAGACGCATCCGTTCACGGTTCAGAAACCGCTCGATAACGCCTACGGCATGGTCCTCTATTCCAGGCTCAAGATCGTTCGCTCAGAAATTTTGTTTCGCGTTTACGACGATGTGCCTTCCATTCGAGCCGCTATCGTTTTGCCGTCGGGCGTGCCAGTTGAGCTGCACTGTTTGCATCCCAAGCCGCCGGTTCCGCAAGAGGACGGCAGTTCTATACAGCGCGACGCCGAACTCCTGGTCGTGGGCCGCGAAATCCGCGAGAAGAACATCCCGCTCGTCGTAATGGGGGATCTGAACGATGTCGCCTGGTCGCATACTAATTACTTATTTCAGCGCATCAGCGGCCTGATGGACCCTCGGATAGGCCGCGGCTTTTACAATACCTTCGACGCCCGGTACCCGATCCTACGTTTCCCATTGGATCACTTCTTTCATTCGAATCACTTCAGGCTGATCACTTTGCGACGGTTGCCGTACTTTGGTTCAGACCATTTCCCTATGTTCATCGCCCTCAGTTACGAGCCGGATGCGACGAGCCAACAAAAACCGGAATCGCCCAGCAGCACAGACCAGCAAGAGGCCACTGAGAAAATCGATCAAGCCGATGCGGACGCCCCTAAGGGAATTCGCCGCACTGATAACGAAACGTGACCACCGAAAACCGCCGCAAAGAGCCGGCGCAGCAAACCGCAGTTCCTGTCAGATAGCGGATGCCGATCGCAAAGTTTGCGTTTGGGCTTCCCAGTTAGGTTACAAAGAATTCCAGAGTTGCTCAGCGAGCCAGGCGAAGGTGAAAACGAGTGCCGCTATGACGGCGAGAACCGCGACGATCAGACCTATGACGAAGAACCAGTCTCCCGCGGATGCGCCTCGAGTTTCTCCGCGCGCGTAGCGCTCGAGCAAAGCGGCATTCCTGGCATTGCTGCGGAACCAGATGGAAAAAAGATCGCCGAATATCGGGACACCGCCGATAATCGCATTCACCGCGATGTTGAGGCCCATGCGCAGCAGCACTATTTTTGGCAGGCCATATTGCGCGGCGATAAACAGAATGACGGAGCCGGCCAGGTTTGCGACAACATCGCCCACTCCCGGAATTAACCCGATGATCGGATCCAAGCCGATGCGAATCTGCGTACCGGGAATAGTGAACCGTTGATCCAAAAGATCCGCGAGAAATCGGGCGATGCGGAGCCGGTCCGCCGGCGCCGTCTGGCGCGGTGATTTTACCATTCGAAAAAACCGAGCCCCAAGATCACCGCTTCAATAGCTGTTCACCGGTGACTTCCAGTTGGCTGTTTTTCCAGGCGACGTACTCTTCGGCCCGCTTCTTTGCGTCCGGGCCGGAGAATAAAGCCGAAAAAACTTCGCCGCGACTGTCCTCGTTCACCGCAAC
>DATACQ010000751.1:0-3279 GCA_036258955.1 Binatia bacterium | reverse complement strand
GAAAACGAAGCGCGCTGATACGATTGAACTGAATCTCCCTCTAACTAATTGCATAACTTCGCACCGAGGCATCGCTCAATCCTGTGGGCTTTGCCTGAAGCGTCGTTCAATCCCTGGATACCCCCCGTCGCAGAGGCGGCGTTTGTCGGGAGAGGAGGTTGACAAGGCGCGGCTTTTTGGCGGATATTGCAGACGATTTTGCTCTTCTTTGACTGCGGCTTCCCGGATACCTCGCCGGAAAAGCCGGCAGTTCACTTAATAGCTACCTCGACATGTTGAAGCCGGACAAGGAGGCGATTCGCAAAGATCCTGTGTTCCGCGTTCTACTGGAACAGTCGGAGGATATTGTTCGCGATGCTCAAGAATATCAGGCGTACTTCACGGCTATTTGGGAGCGCGATCACGGAGCCATCGGTCAGCTAGTCCGAGCTCACTTGTTCTCGATCACTTCCTGGCGAACTACTTGACGGCGGCCAATCCTGCGCTCGGGAACATCGAGGCCGCGCGGCTCACGTTCGTGCAGAAGCTGGACCTCGCGTTGAACCCCGAGTCGGTGTTGCTAGTCATCGGTCCTGGGATACGCCAAATCAACAAGCTACGGAACCAGCTAGTGCATCGACTTGAGTTCCGGCTGCAAGATGCCGACTTGGAGCCCTTGCGCTGGTTCATCCGGATTCGAAACGCACGAATCGGTATGCCAGTGCCGGATGGAATCGAGCTCGTGGCAGAGTTCACGAAGACGGCCTGCACATTTCTGGCAGGCGCGGCTCGTTCGATCGCAACGAATGCGGCGGGATGGGGTTGCCGGGGCTGACTCAGTGGTGGCGAGATCAAATAGCGCGGGTCAAGGGCGACAACGAGCCGAGCTAACGAAGATTTGCAGCCATCGGCGGCGGTCGCGGCCGTGTGCCGCCCCGCGGCTGAAATCTGGCGGTTAGATGCCATGCAAGGAGGAGCGCTTGCCAAAACACGAAACCGTGTCACTTGACGCCGTTCGAGAGTGTCTGGAGAGATCGGGCTATTTGCTGGAATCCTCATTGGTACGCGCCCTTTCTGAGAAGGGCTACTTCGTTGAACTCAATCAAGTCGTGCGAGATCCTCGTACGGGGAAATCGAGAGAGATCGACCTCATCGCCGGGTACTACAACTGGCAGCCGGCTCAACGCGGCGTTGCCGTTAAGACCTACTTCGTAGTCGAAGTTGTCAACAACAGGTTTCTTATCGTCTTATTGACCCAAAGACCTTCAACTCCAAATGAGGACTTCGAGAGTCACGTCAAGTTCATCTGTACCCCAGAACCAACGAGTTCTACAAGGACTTCGATCTCTACGAGGATCGTAGTCCGAAGCGAAGTCGCCTCTTTTCTCAATACTGCGCCCTCACACCGAAGAAGGGCGAAAATAAGGAACTGGTGGCCTCGCATCCAGATGACCTGTACAGCTCATTCCAAAAACTGGCCGAGTACACCGAGGATGAGGTCCAGTCTTGGTTGGGAAGAGACAATCTTGCCGAGGACAAGTACTGGCGAATATTCTTCTGGAATCCCATGCTTGTACTAGGCGGGCAGTTGGTAGTGGCATCGACGCGGGAGGACGGAACGACCGAGCTACGTGACGCAAGCGCTGGGTTCTTGGAGTTCAATTGGCACGCCGGAGAGGAGAGGCGTACCACAGTTGTGGAAGTTGTCACCGTAGAGGCGTTCTTTGAACGACTAGACGCGATCGTCGAAGCCGATTTACAATTGCAAGACCGCCTTCACGCTTTGTATGCACAACAAGCATCCGCCGATAACGGCATCTAACCGCCGCATCGAGGCGCGGACCGTTGCCAGAATCGCTTTGCGACCCTGATTCCGGCCGCTCAGGCGGCATAACGTTAGGCAGCGCAGGCAACACGATGCTTCGCGAACACACCTTCGATTCCGTGATGGAGCGGCGGCTCTTCTCCATGGGGTTCGCGTCCCCGGCCGACTTGCCTCGCAGCCTCGATCTCCCTGTAGGCAACTTCGCGTGTCTTCTTGCCTGGGACGCCCGCGGCACTACAGCCGACGAGGTGTCTGCATTCATCGAGCCTTTGCTGCGTGCGGGGGCGTCCTACTTCGTCTGCTGGGGGCCAGATTGCAAGCGGGTTCACGACATCATCGACGAGATCTTGTCTTTTCCGGGCAATGACTTCGGCGTGCCCGAGGAGTCTTGCATCATGACGACCTGGCATGATTCCGAACCCCTCCAGGACGCGCTCTGGTTCTTTCTCGTCAACTCCTGGCCCGACAAGCACTACGAGCATTCGACCCATGTCGCCTTGGCCATTTCCGTAGGGTCGCCCGCATGGGCAGCGGAGATCGAGGAGGCGCTCGATGACCCCCGAGACTTTATAAGGCGTAGGTCCGAGAATGGCGCTGTCTAACAATCGGCTTAAGACAGATCTTCGGACTCACTCGCTTCGCGCTCGAGATCGTACTTTTTAGGGCTATATACCGCTTGGGGCGGCCGGAGCGCCAAGCTGTTAACCGCCAGATTGAACTGTATTCTCCTTCGAGTGAATCCCCGCGAGATTCGCCTAAGGCGTCGTTCATGTCATCCTGCGGACATACCTCAACGACAGTCCAGGCCCTCTTTTCTTGCAGGAAGGCCGAGTTATTGCAGGCGCCCTTTGCGGAGATTAATATCCGGAAAAAGCTGGTCTGTATATTAGTAGTTAGATAGTTTTCCTGAATCGCAAGTCGCACCTGTGAAACTTAGCTTTCTTTTCACCCTGATACTGAACAGCCTCATTTTTGGCGGTTGTTTTGCCCATAAGTTTTCAAGCCCGCTTTTACCGTTCAAAGAAGACGATGAAGCTAACGCGGCCTTCCGAGATATGGTCGTCGCTGTAGCAGCACCCGTCTCGGAGTCGTACGAACTTACGAAATTAATCGATGCTCTGCAGAAAACCCAACTGTTCAAAGAGGCAGGGGCTATAGACCAGCTTTCCCGGCCGCCGGACTTGATTTTGGATTCGTGGGTTTATGAGGGAGAAAGAGATTCCTTTAGCAATTGTTCTCTCGGATTCGAAGGTGAAATGCTGACGATAGGTACTGCGGGACTGATTCCGCAGATCTGCGAACGCCGGCATAGTGTGTCTTTTGATTTGTACTCATCAAAAAACAAGAAAACCGTTCAGATAGCGTTTGCTTACGAAACTGGGGGAGCTGTAGGATGGGCGGCACTTTTCTACAATGCCTCACCGGAATGGAGTGCGAAAGCTCCGGCGCCGCGATATCAGGATTTGTTAAAGGCC
>DATACQ010000750.1:0-2900 GCA_036258955.1 Binatia bacterium | reverse complement strand
AGCGGATGGGGACAGAAAGAGATTCGCGCCCGGGCAGCAGAAGCCGGATTTGATGCGCATATCACTAAACCAGTGGACTTCCCGGAATTGGAGAAGCTCATGGCGCGCTTGGCGGACTGAGGCAGGTGGCGAGCCGATAAGCCTCACATCAGTAGCCGAGCGAGTTGCTCAGACCGTCAGCCGTTCTGTAATCGAAAGCTTTGGCCGCGCGTTCAGTCCCGTAAAGTCCCACCCTGACTTTCTTTCCCCGCAGTTCATCTCGCGCAACGTAAACCTGAAAAGTCGCTTGACGGCAAAATGCTCCCGATGTAGTGCTCTTACAATGGTTTGAGCTTTGTGCATCTACTCGCGGCAGCGGCGTTGATCGGGCGCATCACAACTGAAGACTATAAATTAGACTTAACGTGTAAGTAGGGAGGTTCTATGAAACTCGCCTTACGCAAGTTCGCGACGATTCTCGCCGTAGTAGTTTGTTTTGCCGCGAGCGCGCTGGCTGCGGATCGACCATTTTACCAGGGCAAGAATCTGACGTTCCTCATTAATTACGCCGCCGGCGGGCCGACGGATATCGAAGGGCGTATTGTCGCCCGCCACCTTGCCAGACACATTCCGGGAAATCCTGCTGTCGTTGTGCAGAATATGCCGGGCGCCGGCGGTGTCACGGGAATCAATTTTCTTGGCGAAGTAGCTAAACGCGATGGTCTGACCCTCGGCTACTTTACCGGTCCCTACAATCACCAGATGATGAAAAATCCTTCCTTGAGAGTCGATTTGATGCAGGTGCCATACATCGCTTCTGTGGGCAGCGTGACGGTCTGCTACATCCGCTCCGATGTCCCACCCGGTATAAAAAAACCGACAGATATCGCCAAAGCGGAGCGCTTCAGGGCCGGGGGGTTGTCTTTTGACAGCAACAAGGATCTGCGCTTTAGACTCGCCTTCGATATTCTTGGCCTCAAGTACGATTATGTAACGGGGTACAACAGTAGCGCAGATGCGCGGCTTGCGGTGCAGCGCAACGAGATTCAGTATCATGACGAAAACATTCCCGGCTATCGTGGCGTGGTCGAGCCGCAGATGGTGAAGACCGGCATTGTCACCCCGCTTTACTACCACGACGTCATCAAACCGGATGGGACAATGGGGAAGAGCCCTGATTATCCAGAGCTCAATTCGTTCACGGAAGTTTATACGCAGATTCATGGCAAGGCGCCCGCAGGAATCAAATATGAAGTGCTCAAAGCGGCGAATATGGCTAGCCAGAATCTCAGCCGCGTAGCCTTGTTGCCGCCCAGTTCACCCAAAGAAGCCATTTTTGCCGTCAGACAGGCGTTTGCAGCGCTTGCTCGAGACGAAGAATTCATTAGCGAAGCCAAGAAAGTTATGCGTTTCCATCCGCGTTTCGATATTGGAGAAGATGGGGAGCGGCTGCGCGAGCGAGTATTGAAGGCTCCGACCGAGATCGTCGATTTCGTGCGCCAGTATGTCGAGCAAGCAAGGAAGTAATTTGTGAGCTGAGTTCAAAGTTCAAGGTTCAAGGTTCAAGGTTGATGGATCCGGATGAACTCGACAATTCGTGGATGAAAGGCATTGAACGCAATTCATGAATTTAGCACCACAGCAGCGCTATTTCTTTTACGACGGTTTGAAGATGCACTATTGGGAATGGGGCGATCCGAAAGAAGACACGTATGTTTTCGTTCACGGCATCCGCGATCAGGGGCGTAGCTGGGATCATTTCGTAGAGGCGTTGCTTGCGCGCGGGGTGCCGATCAAACATGCAGTCGCACTGGACCTCCGGGGCCACGGCGAGAGCGAGTGGCCGAATCACGGCCGCGGCTACCGGCACGAAGACTTTCTCACGGATCTAGCGGGCCTGCTGGAGCATCTGGAAAGCGACCGCGTGACGATCATCGGCCATTCTCTCGGCGGCAGTATGTGTTTGCTTTATGCCGGGACATTTCCGGAACGAGTTAAACGCATGGTTCTACTCGAATCCCTCGGTCCATTTGCCCGGGCGGATGACGACGTGCCCGCGGTTTTCGCCGAGCGCTTGAAAGGCAGAGACTATGTTGAGATTCCGTATCCGCATGAATCGTTGGAGGCCGCAGCGAAAGCGATTCAAAAGACCTTTCCGCTGATCCCGGACGATGCCGCCTTGCATATGGCGCGGTTTGGAACGAACTACAAGGGCGGCAGATATCGCTGGAAGCATGATCCTATTCTGCGTTACCGCACGACCACGGCGATGTCGGAAGGCCAGATCGAAGCTTTTATCCGCCGGCTCACGTGTCCAATTCTGTTCGTTTACGGCACAGAGAGCGATTTTATGAAGTCGGTTCGGGGCCACCGAGCAAGTTTGTTCCCGAACGCAAAGATTATTCCCGTTGAAGGCGCGGGTCATCACATCCCGCACGAAAAACCGGAAGAGTTGGCGGAGGTCGTCGTTCCGTTCTTACTCGGCGAGTAAGAACGGGGAGTTCCAATCGTTGGATGAACATAAAATCCAATTAGAGGTGTCATTCTGAGCACAGCACAGCGCAGCGAGCGAAGAACCTCGGCCGAGATCCTTCGCTGGCCACTATGACAAGGGTTTAACTGCCTAGATGGGCTTTTCCGAACAACGGCTGGAACGATTGAAACGTTTGAAACGACTGGAACATGTTTTTTACTTGAGGTATCTATGCACGTTTCCGCCGACAAAATTGCGGCCATGGAGGGCGAGCGCCGCGTCCACTTCGTCAATCCAAAGGCCGTGCGCATCAATAAGTCCCTCGGTGACTTAGCCGGTCTGAAGAATATCGGCGTGCATATGATGACGGTGGCACCCGGCGACCGCTCGTCCGAGTATCATGCGCATCGCTACGAAGACGAAGCGATCTTTGTGCTGTCCGGCCGGG
>DATACQ010000749.1:0-2100 GCA_036258955.1 Binatia bacterium | reverse complement strand
AATCGAAGGTATAGTTCGTTTCGGGCACCGGTAAATTTTCCTCGGGTTGGTCAACGATCTGCAAGACCAGCACCGAATTGGGACCGCCTTTGTGCAATTGCCCGGTGGAGTGGAGAAAACGTGGTCCAAAACCAAGGGTCGTAGCAAGCCCAAGGCGCTCTCGCAAAGAGTTCGCAATCGTTTTTAGAGCGGCGGTGTTTTCCGGCTTTGGCGCGACGTAGGCTTGAATCGCGAGGTAGTCGCGCGGCTTCCGTTTTCCCATCCATCCGTCCAATGCGCCGCGCAGCGCGTCTTGATCGGTCGCCGAAGTCTCTTCTTTGAGCTTTGCAGCACCCTTGCCGGCGGTCTCGCCCATGGCCTTTTTCGCCAGATCTTTGGCTAGCTGGACGTCCGGCTGATTGAACGGGTGAATTCCGATACCGGCGCCTGCGGCAGCGACGGCGAATTCCCAGCGAAAGAATTCCTGACCGAGATCCATTTTGTCCTTAAGCTCGATCCGGATAACCGGGTGACCATTAGCTTCCAATGCGGCGATTTTGCGGTCCAGATCGTGATTCGCGTCGCCATCAAACCTCAAGTAGGCAAATGAGCGGTCATCTCCGTATTTTTCGACGGATCCCATATCCTCCGTCGCCACTGGAACAATGCCTTTCCGATCTTTGCCCGTGCTTTCAGCAATAAGTTGTTCAGCCCACGCAGGGAACGCGGAAAGAGACGGTGAGCACACGAACGTGACTTTGTCGCGTTTGGCGAGTGTAAGTTCGGTCAACGCGGCGCCCAGGACCAGTCCCGGATTGTCGGATGCCGCAACCGAGGCGCCGCAGGCTTTGCTCATCCTGCGGGCGCGCGTGAGAATCTCGCGGACGTCAACCCCAACAAGTGCGGCCGGAACCAATCCGAAGACCGTTAGGGCCGAATAGCGCCCGCCAACCTCTTCGGGCGCGGCAAACGTTGCGCGGAATCTGCGCTCCCGTGCCATGCTTTCCAGAGGTGTTCTAGGATCGGTGATGGCGACGAAATGCTGGCCGGGCTCGTCTTTTAACTGCTTTAGCTTCTCCCAGAAATAAAAGAAGAAGGAATTAGTCTCTGTTGTCGTGCCGGACTTGCTCGAAACGACGAAAATCGTGTGGCCAAGCTCGACTTGCGACTCAACGGCGCGAACGGCGGCAGGATGCGTGCTATCGAGGACCATCAACGCCGGATAGCCCTCCTTATTGCCGAACGTTTGCTGGAAAACTTCGGGCGCGAGACTGGATCCTCCCATGCCGAGGAGAACAACGTGGCGCATGCCATCGTCTCTAATGTTCTGGGCAAACGAGGTCAGCTTGGCTATTTGTTCTTGCATGGTCTCGGGCAACTCGAGCCAGCCCAGGCGATCGGCGAGTTCGGCGACAGGCTCAGATGACCACACCGAAGGATCTTTGCTCCAAATGCGGCTGCCGAGTTTTTGCGTTTCCCACTGTTTTAAACGGCGATTTACCCGGCTTTGAAACTTGCTTAGGTGGAGCTCCTGTTGACTCAGCTCACCGGGCATAAGCGCGCTGCGTTTCCTCTCGAGCGCCGCCATGAGTTGATCAAAAGAATCTGCAAATGCCTTTACGCCGTCTTGCTGAAGCTTCTCGGCAATGGCATCGAGATCGATACCCTGCGCGTTGAGGGCTTCCAGCGTCGCCGCGGCGTCTTGCAGGTTTTCTTTGACACTTTGCCCAGGCACCCGACCATGCTCCTGAAACGCGCGCAACGTCTCCATTGGTAGAGTGTTCACGGTCTCGCTGCCAATCAAATCTTCCACGTAAAGAACGTCGGAATAGGCCGGGTTCTTGGTACCGGTGCTGGCCCACAGCGGGCGCTGCACCCGCGCGCCGCGCTGGCGCAGAGGAATAAAGCCTTCGCCGTGAAAGATCTCCTCGAAGCGCTTATAGACCATTCTCGAGTTGGCGATGGCGATCTTGCCTTGAAGGGCCTTGGCTTCAGGAGTGCCGCGGTTTTCCAACGCGTGATCCACCATCGTGTCCACGCGACTCACAAAGAATGACGCAACGGAAGCAATCTTGTGGGGATCCGCGCAGCGCTCCAGACCTTTGATATACGCGCGCGCCA
>DATACQ010000748.1:0-1758 GCA_036258955.1 Binatia bacterium | reverse complement strand
AGTAAGCTCCGCGCGCACATCGTCGAAAAACCCCATTCGAAAAATCGCTTTGACGTCCTGTTCCACCAGGTTGGGATCGTATGCGCCGCCCGGGCGATTCTTGAGGTGCAGGCGAATGCCTTCGTCTTCTACGCGAACGTTCCCGGCGATCTTGACATCTTTGATCAGATCTTTTTCTTGTGCTTGGACCCAAGCCCAGGGGCCGGCAACGGCAATAACGAGGAGAAAAACAACAAAAGCACTTGTGATGCGCAGAGGGTTACGCTTCATGATGGAAGTTGATGATGCCGCGGGACGCGAAATTACCCGATTTTTTAACAAATTCCCCAAGTCTTGTAAAGCAAAACGGCAATAGGGACAGGTCGCGATCTGTCCCCTATTGTGAAGGACCCGGTCGACGACCTCACGTGCAGGCCCTTTCAACTTTGCCCGCCTTAAGCTCCATCTGCCGGCCGATCTTCCGCGCAAACTCCCGGTTATGAGTGGCGATGATCAGCGCGATTCCCTGTTGTTCATTGAGCTCGAACAGCAAGTCCTGGACTTCTTCACCGATGCGCAGGTCCAACGATCCGGTGGGCTCGTCAGCGAGCACCAGTTTCGGCTGCAAAATGACCGAGCGCGCCACGGCAACCCGCTGCTGCTCGCCGCCCGAGAGCTTGCCCGGCCGGTGGCTCATCCGGTGCTTGAGGCCGACCATCTCCAGTAATACTTCGGCGCGCTTTCGTGCTTGCGCCCGCTCGATGCCCTGAATGAGTGCGGGCAACATAACGTTTTCTAACGCCGAGAAATCCGGCAGAAGGTAGTGAAACTGAAAGATAAAGCCGATCTCGCGGTTGCGGAATTCACAAAGTGCCGCTTCATCGTCAAGCGGGAGCATCTTGCCGCGAAATAGAATCTCTCCGCTACTCGGTCGGTCCAGAGCGCCGATGAGATGCAGAAATGTGCTCTTGCCGACGCCGGATTCGCCGACCACTGCGAGCCGTTCGCCTTCGGCAAGATCCAAATTGATGCCCTGTAGCACTTGAATCTCGCTGCCTCCTTCGGTGAAGGTCTTGCGCAGGTCCCGAACCGAAAGCAGGTTACTCATAGCGAATGATTTCGACAGGATCCAGTTTAGCAGCTTGACGCGAGGGATAGATGCTGGCGAAGAGACAAACGAAGAAGGATGCCACCGCGACCAGCAGGAAGTTGCTCCAATAAACGCGCACCGGTACAGTGGAGATCAAAAACATGCCGTCCGGCAACGCAAACTCGTACTGCGCGATGAGCCCGCAGACGAGCAATCCGGAAGCCACGCCCAAAGTAGTGCCGACCACGCCGATCAAGCAGCCCTTAAAGAGAAAGATGTTCCGGATGCTGCGCCGGGTTGCGCCCATGGAACGCAGGATCGCGATATCCTTTCGCTTTTCCATGACGACCATTACCAGCGTCGAGACGATGTTGAAGGCACCCACCAAAATCATCAGCAACAGCACCAGGAAGTACACGGTCTTTTCCAATTCCAGCGCGGAAAACAGATTGGGCCAGAGCCGCGTCCAGTCTTCGGCGAAATAGGGAAACCCCAGCTGAGCCTGCAATCGTTCGGCCACGCTGCGGGCATCCTTGACATCGCGCACTCTGAGTTCGATGTTCGTGACGGCGCCTTCCAGATCGAAAAATTTTTGCGCCTCCTTAAGCCCCATAAAAACCACCGCCGAGTCGATCTCGCTCATGCCGGTTCTCATAATCCCGGTTACCACGAACCGCCGGACTTTGGGG
>DATACQ010000747.1:0-4096 GCA_036258955.1 Binatia bacterium | reverse complement strand
ACTCCGCGGCACCGAGCGGCGATGCTGCATCGGAAACTAGTTTCTGAAAGTACGGGGGGAATTCCGGATCCTTGAACGTGCGGAGCATCGCGGCTTCTAGAATTTGCACTCGTTCTTTTGGAGTTCCTGGCGGCAAGATGTAGGGCGACCCCACGCCGCGTAAGGCGCGCCACACGCTGAGAAGCTTTTGCTCTCTTTCGTTTCTCGCAAAGCCGCCGATTTCGGGCAGATGTCCAAGGCGCGGATGCTTGTCACCGAGCGGCGTCTCCATGATCGCGTGGAAATTCATCAATCCTTTCTCCAGCCAATCAGGATGGCGGCGCAACACCGAAGTCGCATTATTCGCGCGGGCGTCAAGCTCCCCTCTCATCAGGGCGGTGTCCACCTCGGGCGCGCTGTAACCCACGATGAATTTTGGATCTTTCATCTCCAGAAAATACGCGAATAATCGTCCCGCAACATACGAGACATGACCGACGGTTTGCCCGCCGATGCGGATACCCGAGGTCGCGCGAAGTTTTTCCAGGCTGTCCAAACCCAGTTCTCTTCGCGTGTAAATGACTGCATGGTTTTCATGTTCAGGCGTGCCGAGATAAATAAACTTATCGGGATCATACGAAACGCCTTTCTCGCTCATGATCGCAAGGCCGACAATGGCCCCACTGGCTGCGCCGATCGTAAGACCATCGGGCTTGACCGAGTTGTAGAGGTGATTGGCGCCTTTGCGCCCTCCGCCGCCGTCCATGTATTCGATCACCACGGTTGGGCTGCCCGGTATGTGTTTTCTCAAGAATGGCTGCATCGCCCTAACCCGAAGATCACCTGTTCCTCCCGGTGCCGTGGTGGCAAGAAGCGTTACTGTCTTACCGACGTAAAAGTTGTCCTGGGAATAAACGAGCGCCGGCACCCCGGCAGTGAACAGGCTAAGCAAACGCGCGGCGTTCATCCACGATTTCATTTTGAGGTTTGGCATAATCTTGCGTCCTTCGACTCGCGAGCGCTGGAACGATTTGAACATTCTGAACGGCTTTAACGTTTGAACTTTCATTTACCGTGGAGGCAGCGGTCCCGCCGCATTCAGTTTTTTAAAGAGCGCGATGGCTTCGGGATCGCGCGGCAGCTCCTTTAGAGTTTGTTCCATTTCGTCCGGCATCAGAGGCGTCGCCTCGTCACCGATAAATTTCTTGTATTCTGCAGGAAATTCCGGATCCGTGAACGTTTTCACCATGGCTCCTTTCAAGATCGCAACCTGCGCCTCGTCTTTCATCGGCTTCGTAAGGGCCTCGCGTAAATCTGAAACCGTCCGTGCCCATCCCTGGAGGGCCAAAAAAGGGACGGCCACGTTCGCCGGACGAGAGCAATGGATCTGCACGCGCAAATTCCGTCGATCTTGCAAACCTGCCGCTAGATCAAGACCCACGATCCCATTATTTCTGGCCCAGCAGATTTTTGACCCGTGCGATCACGCCGGGCGGCTGGTTGATCATTCGTTCCGCGAGCTTTTGCAGGTCTTCTCCCGGAACATACTCGACCTCCATCTTGCCCTGCTTGGCTTCGTCGAGCAGCGCGTTATCCGACAGCGCTTTGGCATAGGCATCGCGCATAGTTTTTACGATCTTGGCTGGGGTATCGGGAGGCATTACCCAGGGCCGGCCGAAGTCGCCCCCGCGGAGAATAACGTCGGCGACCCGCCGGCTTTCTTCCGGCGTATTTTCTTTCTCAAAAATTTCGTAGATCGTCGGCGTGTCAGGAATGCGCGGATCGCGTTTGAGACCGCCGTAAATCAGAACGTTCACAAAATTTCTCTTGCGCCAGGAAATGAACGGCTCGCGCCCGAAATACGGCGCAGCAGTCAAGCCGCGGCATTGGACCTCCCCTTTTTCCACCGCCAGATCTATTTCGCTCCCGCCGGGATAGCCCAAGACCGTCTCGATTTTTGCTCCGAGAGTTTCTTCGAGCAGCCGCGCGAGTATATAGTCGGTCCCCGCAGTTCCGGTTGAGCCGCACTTGGGCGGGGTGCTCGCCTTGCGAATGTCCTCGATCGTTTTGTAAGGCGCGTCGCTGCGCATGTACATGAGCACTTCGCTTTTTTCCGGCGAGCCAATCCAATTGAACTTGCGTACGTCGTATTGGACTTCTTTGCGGCCGACCAGTTGGTCCAAATACATACCGTACGAAAGCATCCCGAGCGTCAGACCATCCGGTTTAGCCACGCTGAAAATATGATTCGCTGCGATCATCCCGCCGGCGCCCGGCATGTTCTGCACGACCATTTCCGGACTGCCGGGCAAATATTTGGGCACGTAGCGCGCCAGCAAGCGCGACCAACGGTCATAAAAACCGCCGGAGGTAAAACCCACCACGACTCTGATGGTTTTGCCGCTATAAAATGGCTCGTCCTCCGCCGTGCCTCGGTGCGCGGAGGCAAACAGGAACAGTGAAGACAGCAGGAAGATTCTCATTGATCGTCTCATGGCAACCCCTTTCTGCTCGAGGATCATTTTCCACCTCAGTATCGACCAGGTGGACGGACTTGCGGTCCATATGTATTATTGTCTGATCCATCAAATTTTAGATTACAGTTCTCTTTGCCCGCCGCCGAAAGCCTTAAGGACGATGATTTTCGTAAGTGTTTCCTGAACTTCAGGCATAAAAGAATTATCGCCCCGCTGTTACCGAGCCCTTTCCGGGCAGAAGAACCGCCAGCTTCTTTTTCACACGCGGTGAGATCGATAGGATTTCATTTACCGACTGTTCGACGTCGGCACCGGTGACATTCTCTATGACCAGTTTGCTTTTCCGTGCTTCAGCCAAAAACTCGGGATCCGTGAGCGTTTTCTCTAAACCCGCGCGTAGCGCCAGCAATCGGTCTTTCGGGGTATTGGGTGGAATCATCAACGGGCGCTGGAATTCGTACTGATTCACCCAGGCCTTGAAGGCAGCTAAATTTTCTTCGCCTTTGATGACGTTGGTAAATTGCGGAAGATCCTTGACCTCGGGATCTTCATTGCGACCGTGAAATACAAACGGAATTAGTTTATCGTCCCCGCTGGCGTCGAGCATCGCTCGGGCGGTGACGCGCATGGATTCCCAGCCGGAGCAAAGCGCATTGATCTCTCTGCTCCGGAGAGCGAGCCGTATCGGACCGGTGCCTTTATAACCGGAAATCACTTTGAGATTGGTCCCCATGAGCGCATTCATCAGTTTGGGCAGATCATCAGAGGAAGCGCCCGCGCGGGTACCGCCGAACCGGAGCTTGTCTCCCGACTTCATAACATCATCGAGGGTCTTAAGACCGGTAAAACCCATCACCATGCATGTCGGCCAACCCTTGCCCGGAGAACCGACCCAGCCGAATTTTCGCGCATCGAAGCGGATCCCTCTTGAGCCCAACGCTTGCTGGGTCACCATGCCGCTATTGAAATTTCCCACGGTCAGGCCGTCCGCTTCAGCTTTATTGAACATGTAGTTCGCCGCCAGAAGGCTCCCCGCCCCTTCCATGTTCTCGACGACAGTAGCGGGATTCCCGGGAATATGTTTGCCGATGTAACGCGCGACTGCTCGCGTGTATGTGTCATACCCGCCGCCCGGAGCATAGCCGACAATGAACCGAATGGTTTTCTCTTTGTAAAAATCGTCGGCGGCCGTCGTTTGAATCGCCACCGCAAGCACCGTCAGCGCAACTAAACTCGCAAATAACACAGCTATTCTCATTTTCATTGGATCCCCCCAATGCGCCATGAGTTCTCTGTTTCAGACAATTTGCCCGGCCCGACGGGCCTGAACGTGCAACGTCTTCAAGCCTTTCAACGGTGGAGATTGCCGGCTACCCATAGACGTTCAACCAGACCAATAGCCTCCCCACAGGAAACGGCAGGTGGAGAAAGTAATCGAACAGGCCGTAAAAAACCGCCCCTGCCGCCAGGCTCAAAAAGATCGATATCGGCCATTTCTCGCCGCCCGCGAAACGAAAATAGAGCAAAGTTGTAACCGGCACAGCGATGGGGAAGCCGAGGAGCCAAATCGCAAGAAAAAAACCTAAAATCCAGGCGATAATAGAGAACGCGCGGCGCCGCGCAACGGCTGGTTCGATTGC
>DATACQ010000746.1:0-5717 GCA_036258955.1 Binatia bacterium | reverse complement strand
CGTAAGGACCGTTGCAACGTGCCGCTACGGCTGCCGATGCTTGCCTCCTCAGAGCTTCGAAATATCGATCTGCTCGACCGTGTAGCCCTCGTCTCGCCAGGCGTGAACGGCATCGGCGGTACCGCCCACGCCGTCGCCGGGATTGCCGTTCCAAACCGTGATCAATATTGGCTGTTCGTCGAGCAGCTTCGCCTTGGCGATGGCCTCCTCGATGATCTTTGCGTTGCATGCGCTGTAGGCGTCAGGTTGCTTGTCCTCCGGGGGAACTTCAGACGACAGCTCGATCACTTCAACATCTCTTAAGGCTTTATCAAAACGCCCGTCCCAGCCATAGCCGACCGATGTGAGCTTAAACTGTTCGCGCGGAAACGGTAGAAATACCCGGCTACAGCCGCCGGTTTTTTTGAGCTCCTCGATGAAGACCAGATCGGATCCGCGCGCCGCCGAGCTGAAACCGTATCCTATCTGGTGCTTTTTCAATCGCTCCGCGATAGCGTTACGCACGATCCCGACTTTCTCTTGCGGAAAGCGCGGGGTGGGGCGTCCCGGTGCATCGACCATGTGGCCGGTAAATGCGGCCACCCCGGGTACCTGCAGCACGCCATCAAGCGAATCCCGCTGGAGCCCCAGCTTTTGCAGATTGCGGCGCGCCTGCCTTCGCATGACCGCAATATCCTGGTGGCGTTCGGGACAAGACGACACCGCTTTCCCGTACCATTTTTTGGCGTTCTCTAAATCGCTCGACAAAAGGTACGCTTCTCCGATGGTTGCCAATTTCCAGTGGTCCAGTTCGTCCGTGCGCGCTCCTTCCAACGAGAGAAGAATCTTCTGCGCTATTCGCCCGCTCTCCGCTCGATCTCCCAGCTCCAACGCCATCGCCGCGGCATTGATTCCGGGGTAGGAATCTTTCGTGCGCTCGAACGTCTCTCGGTAAATCTCGAAGGCCGCCCTGAGATCTAATGTATGCGTTGAGCCTCGCGCCAGCCATCGTTGCTTGTATCGCCCGGCCAGTATCCCGCCAGTCTCCGCGTCGATTTCGGTTTTTTTCGCGTCGTAGAGCTTTCTTAAAATTTCTATTGATTCATCTAGTTTGTCGGACTTCGCCAGTGCTAAAGCGCGCAACTGGTCGGCTCGATCTCCCGGCCTAGCATGATTCAAGACCTCCAGTGCTTGATCCGGTCGCCCGAGCCCAACCAGGGTCTGTGCCACGTGGAGACTGGCTGGCCCGTCGGGCATTTGCGCTTCGCTCCACTTTGTCCACAGGCGGTAGACGCGCGGCGCGCCAGCTGCGGCGGCGGCGCGAATATCGCGCAACAACTCGTCGGTCGCATCGGTCTCGGCTTTAAAAACTCGAGTTTCCACGGCCTCCTCAGGCGGAGGCGTACGTCCGAGCAGCGCGAACTGAAGCTTCCTGAACGCTGGGCCCTCTGGGCTCGTTGCATGTGAAAAATCCAACCATGTACGGCTGTTCCAAATGGGCGGCAACTTGCAGTCGTCAATCCGGACTGGGATAACTCGAAACGAGGGATCCTCCACTGTCCGATGAAGCAAGACATTGGCCTCTTCCTGGCACCAACTGGACTCCAACCATCCTTTGCTGAGTAGAACGACGGCAGCTTTGCTACGCGCCAGTGCGGCCTGAAGAGCGTTGGCGAGCGGCTCGCCCGGCAGAAGGTTTCGCTGGTCTATATAAACCTTGAATCCGACACCCTCTAACCGGTTAAGTAAAGCAGTCGCCCATTTACTGTCGGTAGAGCGATAACTGATGAACACGTCATACTGATCGTTACGGGCATGATGTAGAGCCGCGGCTGGAAACAGGGGAGACGGCGGTTCGATAACTGGAACGGCCGCCTCTGCCTGCAGCAGCTTGAGAACAGCTGCGGAAGGGGTTGCATAGACATAGCCGTAAGCGGGACGAAGTGGGCTCTCTTTGTCTTTGATGTAGCGCTTGAGATGGCCGATAACGAAACCTTGTACGAGCACCGGACTGCCCGAAAAGCCGTGCAGCGAAGCGCCCTCTCCGGCGGCAATTTGTTCTGAGCGCAACAGGAGCGTAGGAATCTTTTGGTCATCTTTGCTGTCCGGGTCCATCACGGCGCCTTCGAGTGGGATTCCTTCACCTTTGGTTAATTCCGGAAAGCCGTATCCTTCCCACGGCGCTTTTCTCGCACAGCCACCCGCTAGTTCGAGCGGTGTGATGCCGTCAGCGGGATTGGCAAGTGTCAAAACCGCGGCATCAGAGATCTCGTCCAACGCGGTGACTGTCGCCTCGAGATCTGCCATGGCAAAGGTCGCGGTAACTTTACCGCCGTCCAGAACCGGTTTAACCACATGCGCGCAGGTCACGATGCGGCGGCAATCCACAAGATAACCGGTGCCCTTGTTCTTACCCGCAGTGATGCGCGCACAGGCAGCCTTCATTATTTGATAGTTATCAGCAGCCATGCTCGGTGTCCGCACCTCTCAGCAAGATGTCAAACGGCCAATCTTGTCAGCCTGCCGTTGGGAACTGGCCTGACGTGATTCGCGCCATCAAAGAAATAGACGTCAGCGGACGTGACCGCGTCTGAATCGAGATCGATGCGGGCGAAGGTTGGAACTTGGCGCCGCCACGTCTCCAACTGATTGGCCGCGAGGTCGTTTACGAAATTTTCCAGCTGTCGTTTTGCTGCGGGCTCATCGCCGTTCAACACAGCTTCTGGCACCTGCATCAGATCAGCCCAGGTGCCAGTGTTGAGGTAAACCGAGTCCTTGGCATCGAGCGGTACTCGTTTGACCAGATGAGTATGGCCAAAAACGACAACCTTGAAGCCACGCGCGGCGGCCGCTTTCGCTGGATTGATAAATTGCTCGGTTTCGCAATTGACATCAAGCGTCTGCCAGGTGCTCTCGGCGCGAGCCCGCAATGCGGTGTACAACTTCAACAGTTGCGCGTCCTTGTCCTTGTTGGTCCGCGCCAACTGCCAAAGATCGTAGAAGTTTCTAGCGTCATCAACGAAGGAAATGTCGCCGTGGTGTTCGCCATATAGTTCCATCGCCAAGTCGATCGCTGCTTCGTCATTGCCGGCCGATGACGCGATGTTGGCCACGTCAATTGGAACGCCGTCTCGATCGAACTCAACTTTTGATTGCTTCCGCCACAGTCCGATGGCTTTCGTCGCCTCCTTTAGAGAAGAGGGATCCAGAACCGCCAGCAGCGGTAGCAGCGCGGCATCTTCAGGTTTCAGCAAGTCAACGAAGGGAAACCGAGACTTAATCCTGTTCATGATGTTCACGACCATGAGGCTGCCCGCGGGGCAATCGAACTTCGGCGGAGTTTCCCTTCGCGAAAGCGCCGATCGCACCTCTCTCAGCGCGTCATGGTCGATCACATTCCATGAATCATAGCGATTGCCATGCTCAATGATGACCGGGCCATCGGTGAACGCCTGGTTGTCGTAGATAAACTCGACATTACCGGACCCTAAGCGGTCCAGGAGCAGATTGCGTGGCGCCGACAGCGACAATTCAATATCGTGATTACCGAGTAATAACGTTAGCTTGACGCCGGAAGTGACGAGATTCGCCAAGGCGTGCCATACTTCACCGGTTCGCTCCATGATCCTTTCGAGTTTCTTGCGAGCAAGATTTTCGTCGCCAGTAAACGTTTCAAACTCTTCCTCCGCCAAAAAATCTACAATGTCGCCGGCGAGCACAAGACGGATGTCGTGATTAGATGTCCGTTGGTCTGCAATATAGTCGATAAACTCCGCCAGCCGCGCCCGGCCGGCAGCAGAACACATCTGAAAGCCCGGCCTTCCTCCCGCTTCAGGTGAACCGCCCAGATGAAGATCTGATACGACAAATAGATTCTTTTTCATGCCCAACTCATTCTTCTTGGCGAGAGTTCAGGAAAGCTATTCTAAAGATGCTCAGTCCCCTAATATCCTAGAGCAAGTGAAAATGTCGAGTAGGAGCAAAGCGCAGGAGCATGGAGCAGGGCAGTCTTCGTTGCTCATGCTCGTGGTTCGTGATCGAAACGATCACGAGCACCAGAAACGAGGGCGATTGAGAGATCCGCAGGGTGCGGTATGCGCACCATTGCTTCCGTGCGCGAGCGTCCGTCCGAACTCATGATGAGAGCTATCTCGAACCTTGAAC
Source organism: Binatia bacterium (assembly GCA_036258955.1). GTDB lineage: Bacteria > Desulfobacterota > Binatia > UBA9968 > UBA9968 > DATACQ01. Next base: position 1,574 of record DATACQ010000746.1, on the reverse strand, counting down.
GTTGAAGCGGATCAGCGTTGCAGGGCTTCCTTGGCCGCTCGGGTGACCAGAACTCTGACCATCTGACGCTTGTACTCGGCCGAGCCGCGGTTGTCGTCCACCGGATCGGTTTCTGTCGCGGCTACTTCGCCCAGCTCCTGAAGCTTGGCTTCACTGACTTCGAAGCCGCGAAGGACAGCCTCGGCCTTGGTCGCGTGGACGATCGTGGATGCAACGGAATTGAGACCGAGCCGGATGTCTTCGCAGACGCCGTTCTGCATGCGCAGCGTCAACGCAATGCCAACGGTGGCGAAATCTTCGATGCTGCGAGGGGTGAATTTGATATGCGCCCAATGCGGCCGGCTGGGAGGCGGAACGCGGATTTCGGATAGCAACTCGCCGGGATTAAGGGCGGTTTGGTAATAGTCGACAAAAAACTCTTCCAGTTTCATCACCCGGTCGCCCGCCCGGCTCGTCAGGACCACTTCGGCGTCGAGGGCGATTAGGCTGGCGCCGGGATCCGTTAGCGGATCGCCTGCCGCTAGATTGCCGCCGATCGTTCCCATGTTGCGAATTCGCGGTTGCGCAACCTTGTGGAAGGTCTCGTGAAGCAATGGGTAGTGCTGGCGGACGGCCGGCGACAGCTCAATGTCGCGGTGCCGTGCGCCGGCGCCGATGGTGAGGCCGCTCTTCGCATTGTAAGTAATGCGATCGAATCTCGGAATCTCCGCGAGGCTTACGACGATTCTTGGCAGCAACAAGCGCTGGCGCATCATGATCAGTAACGAAGTTCCGCCGGCGATGGCGCGCGCCTCCTCGCCGTGTTTTTCCAGGAGGATGAGCGCGCTTTTCAACGTCTTGGGCTGTAAATAATCGAATCTATGCATAAGGAATTAGAATGCAAAGTGTAGATTGCAAAGTGCAAAACAGAAAAGATTTCATTTTGCATTTTTCACTTTGAAGTTTCCGTGTTCTCTTTTTCATTGAGTGCCTTGAGAATTTTCTCCGGCGTAATCGGCAATGTTCTAATTCGTACGCCCACCGCATCGAAGATGGCGTTGCTGATCACGGCGGCAGTGGGATCCATGTTCAGCTCGCCCAAGCCTTTGGCGCCAAACGGGCCGGTGGGCTCGTAGGACTCGGCGAAGGCATGCTCGAGCGGCGGCATGTCGCGCATCGATGGAATGCGATAATCGGAGAAGTTCGGGTTCACCGGGCGCCCCTCGTCAATTTGCAATCCTTCGGTGAGAGCATAGCCAATGCCCTGAGCCAGACCCCCTTCGACCTGGCCTTCGGCGCCGATCGGGTAGATCACAGTGCCGCAATCCGACGCGATCACGAACTTTAACACTTTGACTTGTCCGGTCTGGCGATCCACATGAACCTGCGCTGCCTGAACACCGTAGTTATAAGCGCCTGATTCGTTGCCGAATCGCGTGCTGTCGGGTAAGACGGAGTCGGCATCGAAGCTTCCCGACCCGACAATCGGCGCGCCGTTATGGCGGAACAACCGCGCTCGCGCGACGTCCGCCACGGTGACCGATTTGCCTTCGGTGCCTTTCACGAAGATATGCCCGTCCTTGGAAACGAGATCC
>DATACQ010000745.1:0-1973 GCA_036258955.1 Binatia bacterium | reverse complement strand
CCGAAAAACCTCATTTATCCAATTTTTATCGCCCCGGGCAAAGATAACGCCGCACCCGTTTCTTCGATGCCCGGTGTGGCGCAACTAACCGTCGATCGAGCCGTGCGCGAATGCGTCGAGGCAAGCGTGCTCGGAATACCCGCGGTGATTCTGTTTGGCATTCCCGAGCACAAAGATGTTTCCGGTAGCGAAGCGTACGCGGATACCGGCGTGGTGCAGCAGGCGGTTCGCGCTATCAAGGAAAAACTTCCCGAACTGATCGTGATCACGGATGTATGTTTGTGTGAATATACGGATCACGGTCACTGCGGCGTGATTAGAGACCGCGACGTGGACAACGACAGCACGCTTGAGTTGCTTGCTCAGGAAGCATTGTCTCACGCCCGCGCCGGCGCCGATATCGTCGGTCCCTCAGACATGATGGATGGCCGGGTCGGCGCTATCCGGAAGCTGCTCGACGAGAACGGGTTTACCCACACCGCTATTATGGCGTATGCGGCCAAGTATGCCTCGGGATTTTACGGCCCGTTTCGCGAAGCGGCGGACTCAACTCCTCAGTTCGGCGACCGCCGCTCCTATCAAATGGATCCCGCCAATACGGATGAAGCACTGCGGGAAGTCGCAATGGATATTCGGGAAGGCGCCGACATCGTGATGGTTAAGCCGGCCATGGCTTACCTCGATATCGTCTACCGGGTGAAGGAAAAATTCGGGTATCCTGTGGCAGCCTACAACGTGAGCGGCGAGTATTCGATGATCAAAGCCGCCGCTGCGAACGGCTGGATCGACGAAGAGCGCATCATGGTGGAACTCTTGTATGCTATCCGGCGCGCCGGCGCGGACATGATTTTGACCTACTTTGCCAAGGACGCGGCGCGGCTATTGGCGAGTTGAGAGACTTTACCGCACGTGGCGCGAGGAAGCTTTCAAATCAAATTCCAGAGATCTTTGATTTTGCGCCTCAGCGTGCGTTCGCACTCGGCTTCTCGGCCATCGGTGTGTGCCTGCGCGTAGGAGAGGCGGAAGAGCAATACGCGGGCGCCCTTGGCGAGGCGGATCAAGTAGGTGTTTGAGTCAGGGTGGTCGTCACGAACGTCTACAGTAATTTCTTTATCAACGGTCAGCGAAATCTCGTTTGCCCACTCCTCTATCTCCCGCGCTGCCTCATCGCGCCGTTTGTCTGTGAGCATCTAGGCGGGCCTAATATGATGTCGGTGAAATTGTCGACATCTTCAGTTTGATTCAGGCAAGCTGGAGTGATCCCCGATTTCCCGAAAAAGCGCGACCGACAATCGATCCGTAGGGGCGGGTCGCGACCCGCCTACGGATCACAGTTTTCGGGGCCGTGTGGTGCTAAGGCGATGGAATTCTTCTGCGAACTTTACCGCAGGACGATAGCAAGCGTCTGCGCCGTAAACTATTGGCTATGGCCTTACTTCTTCTTGTACAGCCCGTCGATGTAGCCGCTCTGATCCAGCTGTTTGATAAAACTCGAATCGACGAATTGCTCGGGCTTGGCGCTTTTGGCCCGGGGATCCCGCTCGGCAAGTTCGTCAAGAACCGTTTTCAAGCCTTCGAGGCTCGGGTACTGTTTTTTTGGGTACAGCGTCTCGGTCATGACATTTTCGTAACTCTTCTCGAGGATTTCTCGGTCCACCCCCGGCATGTGTTTGCCGAGAGCCCGAATCGTCGCCTCTTTATCGGTCCACATCTTGTGGACGGCTTCGATGTGGGACTTGACATAGCGCCGGACCGTATCTGGGTTCTCTCGGATGTACTTTTTCGTAGTTGCCGCGCCCGTGTGCTGGAACACCAACCCCATTTGCGCTACATCGGCTAGTACCGCGAGGCCGCGTTTTTCGGCGATGAAGCTGGAGGGTGGATTAATGACCGCTGCGGTTACTTTACCGGTCATCACTGCATTCATCCGCTCCGGTCCGCTGCCTACCTGTATGAGGGTCACATCTTTGCCC
>DATACQ010000744.1:0-2042 GCA_036258955.1 Binatia bacterium | reverse complement strand
CCACGCCCCAAAACAGCGTCGAGGACAAAACCATGTTGGATATGAGTGATTTGGTATCTTTCATTTTCTTCACCTCCTTCCTTTTCTCTTTCACTCTCTGAACGCCCTATAGTGCATTGCATGTGCCAAGCTGGAATGCCTAGCTCCGGTTCTTCTTAGCGTTACCCGGCTTGCGCTAAGCCTTTTATTCCGAACGGGTTTCTGGCGACATAGATGCATCGCTGCTGCGCTGGGATGCAGATATGAGCGAGAGCATCGGTTCTTTTATAACTTTGCGGCAGAAAGCGAGTTAACAGTCCGTGAACATCGTTGACACCGATTTCGCGGATGTGTTAGGGAGGCCCCATGAACGCAGATACTGAGACGAAGCATCACCTGGGTTCGAGAGTGCATTCGGAACTCACGGAAGTTGCTGTCGAGATCAAAAATCGTTTGCAGGCCGACCGGGTAAGTGTCTTTCTCTTCGATCGCGAAAGCTGCGAGCTCTGGTCCGTGGTTTCGCAAGAAACTCGAACCATGTGTCTTGATGCACGCCTCGGGATCGCTGGCCACGCGGCCATGACAGGCGAAGTGCTAAACGTACCCGACGCCTACGAACACCCTTTATTTTACAAAGAAGTTGATCTCGAAACGGGATACCGCACGCGCAACTTACTCGCCGTACCGCTAAAAAATTCACGGGGCGAAGTCATTGCGGTCGGCGAGGCGGTAAACAAAAACCAGGGAAGTTTCAGCGAAGAGGATGCCCGTGCAATGCAGAACCTGCTGGCGCCCTTCGCGAAGTCGCTTGAACGCGTTCCGTTAAAAAAACCGAGCGGGGTGGCAGAGGCGCACGGCCAGCCGGCTGAGGGATTTTCGACCCAAAAAATTGTTGGCATGAGCCATAAGGTGGAAGCGATCGTCCGGCTCATTGACCAGATTCGCGATTCCCCCGTAGACGTTTTGATTCAGGGGGAGAACGGAACCGGCAAAGAACTGATCGCAAAAGCGCTCCACTATAGCAGCCCGCGCGCTAGCCGGCCTTTCGTCGCACTCAACTGCGCGGCATTACCGGACAATTTGGTGGAAGCGGAACTGTTCGGGATTGAAAAGGGTGTCGCCACCGGGGTCGAGCGACGCTCAGGCAAGTTCGAACTCGCCAGCGGCGGCACGCTGTTTCTCGATGAGATCGGCGATCTCAGCTTGGCCGCCCAGGCAAAGATTCTCCGCGTCCTGCAAGAACGCGCCGTTGACCGGGTGGGCGGCGGCAAGCCGATACCCATTGACGTGCGCATCATTGCGGCGACCAACCGTGACCTTTACGCTGCGATCAAGGCAAAGCAGTTTCGGGAAGACCTTTACTACCGCATCAAAGTCATTCACATTCAAACGCCGCCGCTACGCGAGATCCGCGAGGACATTCCCGTGCTCGCGAACCATTTCCTGGAAAAGCATAGCAGAGCCATGAGAGTTGACGTTAAGTGCTTTACCCCCGGCGCCATGCAGACTCTCATGCGTTATCATTGGCCGGGAAATAACCGGCAACTCGAAAATGAAGTCAGACGTCTGATCGCCTCGGTTCGCGGCAAAACCATCACCGAAGAGCATCTCGACCCTTCTATCCAGCACCCGGAAACGCCTGAAATCCCCACTTCCACCGGTCCGACACCACAACAAACAAAGGCGCCAGCGGCATCGACTTCCGCTCCTCAAACCCTCGGCGAAGCGGTCGAAGCGCTCGAACGCCGAATGATCGAAGACGCGCTCCGCCAATGCCATGGTAACAAACAGAAAGCAGCTCAGGTTTTGGGCCTGAGCCGCCAGGGACTGATTAAGAAGTTAAAGCGTTTGGGGATTGGATAAATTTAGCTCCGGTGCTCCCGGATGTCCGTCGAACTGCATTAAAGTAACCGCAGTCTAACTTTATTATTTCGGGAACGGCCAATCATCCATCTTTTCTCCCGCAGCTTTCCAGTCCTTATACTTCCGAAGCATACTGTTCATGACCTTGTCCTGGACCGCCCGTGAAACATTCGCTTTCATAATAGCATCTGCGCCAGGAC
>DATACQ010000743.1:0-6235 GCA_036258955.1 Binatia bacterium | reverse complement strand
AGATCGCCTTGCCTCGGACCTTTTCTTCGCCTTCAACTCGCGGGCTCGGAACACCCAGCACACGTTTCTCGGCCATCTGTCCTCCTACAAAACTGCGACGCGGATCGAACTTTCGGCAATATAAACTAAAAACAGAGTTTTTTGGAACGGGCAGGACAGGTACGCTTCTCAACCGGCCTCATGAGAATTCACTTCCGCCAATATAATAGAAATCGACGATCAACTCTCGCGCAGGCTGCTCAAAAAGATCTCGGAGGCGAGGCGCGTGAAGAGTGGTGAGCGGAGGCGTACTCTTGTACGTTGACGCGAAATCGATCGAACGCAACGAAGCATATGAGTCTTTTTCAGCAGCCTGCTGATCAGCGTTGCTGTCCGGCCAAATGTTGGATCCGGCTCAGCACCGCACCGAGCGGGCCGATCTCGATCGGTACACCTTGATGGTACGCGATCACCTGATTCGAGTAAGGGGAAACCCTAGCTCCAGGAGAGAGAATTCCAACCAAGTTGAGCGGGTCAGCGGCCGAGACAACCAAGGGTTCGTCCGCTTTCGGCTGGCGCCGCACAGCGCGCAGTAATTCTACTGCTTCCGGCAACGCGAACTGCTCGCCGACGAAGCCTTTGACAAAACGCCCGCCGCGAATCTCGCTCCGCGCTTCCCAACGCCGGTACAGCTGCAAGAGGACCCGCCATGGCGGTAAGTTGTTTTCACGCGCCAGCACATCGCGAAAGACCACGCCATAGCGCCGCAATAATTGTCGCGCTTTGTGTTCGACGCTGCTACCGTCGGTTGTCTCGGCGCGCGCGGAGCGGCGCCAGAGCGACCAACGACCGACAGGCATGGAGCGTTCCGGGCTGCGCCCGCCGCTCAGCACCCGGAAGTTGCGCCGTTTGCCGGCGCGCTTGTGCTCCGGAGTTAGCAGCACACGCAAGCCCGCGATACCGTCGCCGGTGGCGAAGCCTTGCGCGACCAGTTGCCACAACGCCTCCTCGACCTTAACCTTTAATAAACCCGTGTCCCGGGCCACGTCGGATAGAAACGATGCGCCAAGACGTTCCAAATATGCCGCGACTTCTCGAGCCGCTGGCGACAGGCGAGCAGCGTCGCGCCAATCCGCTCCGTCATGAATAAAATGCTGAAGTTCTTCGCGGCGCAGGAAAGCGATCGGCGCATTGCGTGCAGGCGCGAGGATGCGCCGGCCGCGCTTGAGTTGTACCGCGCCCTCATCTTCGGGGTCGATGTTGCCGCGCAAGCGCCCCCAGGCCACCACACCGCCCAGACATAAGTGTTCGAGGTCCGCCGGATCGTATCGTTCCAGGCGGCTGGGTAGTATGTCGCGTTCCCAGGCCGGAGCCGGCAGCTCCAACCCCTGGAGCTGCTCGATAATTTGCAACACGCCGTCACGGCCAGCTAAATGCGTTCCCGGCATCAGGTGTTGCCATTTAAAAAGAAACTGCATGAATTCCGCTGCTGAGACCGCTTCGATCTCTTTGCGCGCGCGTCCGAGCGTCAGGCGGTGAATGCGCGCGAGCAGCGCGCGTTCACACCATTCAGTTTCACCCGGCGCGCGCTCGGCCGTGGTAAACTCGCCCCGCAGTGCCACGCCGGCGGATTCCAACCCGAGCAACGCCGCGTCGATCTTGGCCGACGGCAGAAGTAAGCGCTCGGCAAGTTGGGCCGCCGTTGTCGGACCGAGAACTTCCAGCCAGCCGTGGACGATTTTACGCATCGCTTCTTCTTCCGAAGAAACCTTTTCGACAAATTCGAGAGGGATACTGACGGGCGGGTCGTACTGAACCGCGGGAACACACACGCGCACAAGATCGCAACGCTCCGCCGCCACCCAGGCACGCGTTTCTTTCTCAGGAGTGCGCCATGATGCGATGGTCGCGCGCCCGGCGGCGATAAGCTTCTCGGCAAAAGCCGCCGCCTCCTCTTCGCCAACGACGGGTAACACGCAAATCGACAGCAGGAAATCGTGAAACTCTTCGACGCTGCGAATATCCGGCCACGCTTGCCGTCGCACTTCTTCTATCACCCCGGCATCCAGCTGGCCAAACTCCCGACCGATCCACGGATCGGTGCGTCTTAGAGAAACCGCCCGCGCGCGCCGCTCCTCAAGCGGCGCATCGTCCAGAAACGCGTAAGGATTGGCGTTTAGAATTTCATGGGCCATCGGTGACGGCGCCGGAGTTTCAACAGCCACAGTCTTGATGGCGCCATTTTCAATCCGCTCTATAATCTCCCTCAAGCCGTCGAGGTCCATGGCTTCACCGAGGCAATCGTTTAGGGTTTCGTTCACGAGCGGATGGTCGGGAATTTCCGCCGGCAGCGCTCGGTTGTCCTGGCACATGGTCTGTTCCGGAAAAACCGCCGCGAGCAAATCTTCAGCGCGCATGCGCTGGAGCGCCACGGGAATTTTCCGGCCACCGCTATAGCGTAGGAGCGCCAGAGCGCGCGAAGCGTTCCAGCGCCAGCGATTGGTGAAAAGCGGCGATGCCAGGGCTGCCTGAGTCAAGGTTGGTTCCAGTATTGCAGGACGAAGCATTAAAAAAACGTCGCTCAAAGGGAACGAATGCTGCTGCACCAGTGATATGACGATGCCGTCGTCAGTAGCCGCCGCCTGCAACTCGCGGTCAAAACTAACGCAGAAGCGCTTTCTGAGCGCCATGCCCCAAGCGCGATTGATGCGCGCGCCCCACGGCGAATGAATCACTAGTTGCATGCCGCCGGCTTCATCGAAGAACCTTTCCGCTACAATGCGCTCCTGTTCAGGCACAACGCCGAGCATCGCCTGCGTTTCAGCTACGTAACTAACTATCTGCTCCGCTGCGGCCGAAGGCATTGATCCTTGTTGCACCAGCCAGGTTTGGGCACTTTCTCGCTCCGGCAAGAGTCCGGCAACATCGCGGCGTAGAGCCGATACCGCCGCCGACAGTTCTCGGGTGCGCCCCGGCGATTCGCCAAGCCAGAACGGAATCGTCGGCGGCAGGCCCTCGGCGTCTTCCACCCAAACTTTGCCGGAGCCGACGCGGCGAATGCGCCACGAACGGTTGCCCAGCAGGAAAATATCGCCGGAGAGACTCTCAATGGCGAAGTCTTCGTTGACCTTTCCGACAAAAGTTTCAGTGGGAAATTCCACGACATCATAATCGGCCATGTCGGGGATGGCGCCGCCGTTTGTGATCGCGGTCAGCCGCGCGCTGCGGCGCGGCCGCAATATGCCGTTGATTCGGTCGCGATGAAGATAGGCGCCGCGCCGGCTTTGCCGGGTCGAAATCCCTTCGCTGAGCATTTCGAGAATCTGCCCAAATTCTTCCCGCGTCAGGTCTCGGTACGGATAAGCGCCGCGCGTTATATGCCACAGGCGCTCTTCGCTGATCCCGGCTTGTTCCGGAGCGTCAGGGGATGGCCCGCCGCTACCCTTCGGGTGCTTTGCATTCGTCCCGTTTGCATCCAGGCTTGCTACAGTGGCAACGATCTGCTGCGCGAGAACGTCCAAGGGCTTCTCGATCACTTTGAGCCGATCGAGCTCGCCTGCGCACACAGCGCGGATCGCAGCAGCGCATTGCAGTAGATCATCACGCGTCAGTGGATAAAAAATGCCCTTTGGTATGGCTCCGAGCCAGTGGCCGGAGCGACCCACGCGTTGCAGCAAAACAGACAGCGCTCGCGGCGCGCCGATATGGCAGACAACGTCAACGTGACCGATATCAATGCCCAGCTCTAGGGAAGCTGTGGCTACCACCACGGGGTATTGGCCGCTCTTTAGCTTTTCCTCTACTTCGAGGCGCGTCTTGCGTGAGAGACTGCCGTGATGCGCACCGACCTTACCGTCGCCTAACCGTTCGGTGAGCTGGTGCGCTACCCGCTCAACCAAGCGCCGCGTGTTAACGAAAACCAGAGTTGTCCGGTGAGCAGCGATCTGCTGAACGAGCTTGTCATACACGCCGTTCCACACATCTTGACGAATGATCGGTCCGAGCTCTTCGTCGGGCACTTCGATGCGCAGATCCAAATCGCGCTGGTGACCGGCATCCACAATGACGCAATCCGGAGATCCGTCGGGCGCGAGTCCCCGCGTTCCCACGAGGAGACGAGCTATCTCCTCGATGGGTCTTTGGGTGGCGCTCAGGGCGATGCGCTGCAAAGGCTTATCTGCCAACTGCTGGAGCCGCTCGAGCGAAAGGGCCAAATGAGCGCCGCGCTTGTCTGCCGCCACCGCATGGATCTCATCGACAATAACGGTATCCGCTTTCTGTAAGAATCGCCGGCTGCGCGGCGCCGTGAGCAGGATGTACAGCGACTCCGGCGTTGTGATAATAATGTGCGGCGGCTCACGCACCATACGTTGGCGTTCGTGCGCCGGCGTGTCTCCTGACCGCACCGCCACGCGCAAGCTCGGTAACAAAATACCCTCACGTCCGGCCAACTCATAAATCTCCGTCAGCGGCGCTTTGAGATTTTTCGCAATATCGTTGGCCAGTGCTTTAAGAGGAGAAACGTAAACCACGCTCGTGTGGTCATCGAGCTCTCCGCTGAGGGCCCGCTTGATGAGCCGATTGATGGACCAGAGAAAAGCGGCCAGCGTTTTGCCCGAGCCCGTAGGCGCCGCAACCAGCGTCGATCGACCCGCCGCGATCGCTTGCCAACCCTGTTCTTGAGCAATGGTCGGCCGCGCAAAGCGTTTGCTAAACCAGCGCCGGACGAGGGGATGAAAGTCGTCACTGATGGTGCTTTGATCGTCGCTCCCGTGTGTTTCCGTAGGAGGCATTATCGTGAACACTAAAAGAACTTTCCCGAAGTATCAATAAGCGTTGGCAAGTCCGAGCGTGTGTCAATAGCGTGGACACAGTAGTATCCAGCTGGATACACGAGGCATCATCAACTCTCCTAGGATCGGCTTGCAGCGGCACGATCGGCTTTAAATCCGCCACTTGCAGCGGTTGCAAATTGCTCCGAAAGATGGCCTAAGATTTGCGCAGGATTATGGTGCGGATTCTGCAGCCTCGGAAGCCGATTACTCCGCGCATCTCTTTCCGTTCCAGAGCATCGGCTACAGATGGGTGTTTATCTATGGGTGCGCTCCAGTGCCCGGTCACAGCTCCGACGATCTCGCGCGTGCTGAGAGCAGCCGTGTTCGGCTCTGCGGTTGCAGTAATCGGACTGCTCTTAACTTTTCTTTCCTTTAGCCACGACATCGAAGAAGACGCCGGGCTAGCCCTGCTGTTCAAGTTGCGTGGGGTCAAGGAAGCGCCTTCGGCCGTTGTGGTCGTAAGTATCGATCGCGAGTCTTCAGACGCGCTGCGCTTGCCCAACAACCCAGATCGTTGGCCGAGGTCCTACCATTCGCAGTTGGTCTCTAGGCTTGCCGACAACGGCGCGGCGGCCATCGTTTTCGATCTGTATTTCATCGAATCCCGTGGCAGCGGCGAAGACGACGCGCTCGCCGAGACTATGCGCAGCGCCGGGAATGTCGTGCTCGCCGAGTTGCTCAAGGTGAAAAAGATTCCTGCTTCATCCGGCGGCAGGCTTCCGGGCCAGGATCATCGAATGGTGCAAACGGTCAAACCCGCCGAAAAAATCGCTCAAGCCGCTTTTGCGACCGCGCCATTTGTTCTGCCCAGAATGCCTGTGCGCGTAAACCACTACTGGACGTTTCTGCCGGATGCCGGAGACACCCCGACGTTTCCGGTTGTGGCATTTCAACTGTACGCTCTGCACGCCTACGCTGACTTCCTGCGTCTCATGGAAAAAGTACGGCCGGAACTCACCCGAGCGCTGCCCAAGGACGCCCTGGGTGAGGTAAAAGAACGCGGCGCCGTGGCGTTCATGAAACAGATCAGGAAACTCTTCGAAGCAGACGTCTTGCTCGGCCCCGCCATGCTCGAAGAGTTGGAGTATTCAACGTCCCTCATCAAAGAGGACGGGAAAACCCGCATGTTGAAGTCTTTGATCAACGTGTACAGTGGGCCCACCAGACGTTATCTAAATTACTATGGACCGCCGCGCACCGTCGTCACCGTGCCATTTCATAGGGTTCTTAACCCTGACAGCGACACCCGTGAAACCAATTATGCGGATTTTCGCGGGAAGGTGGTGTTTGTAGGACTCTCGGAAAACGAATTAGTTGAGAGACATGACAGCTTCCATACTGTCTACTCCCAGGCTAACGGCGTATTCATCAGCGGGGTCGAGATCGCGGCAACGGCGTTCGCCAACCTTGCTGATGACAGA
>DATACQ010000742.1:0-2397 GCA_036258955.1 Binatia bacterium | reverse complement strand
GGCGCTCGGCCGCCTGCGGCCCACCGGGGCCGAGGGACTTCGGCTCCGGGCCCAGGAGGTTCGCGAGTTTTTTGACAAGCAGCTGACGCCCCACTTTCGCGCTGAGGAGAAATTTTTATTTCCGTATATGCGCGAGGCGGTGCCGCAAAGCGCGCCACTGCTGGACGAGTTGATACGCGACCACGAAGCCTTCAGGCAAGCGATAAAAAACCTGGTCGCCGGAGCGGCCCTCAGCAAATTAATCTTCGACATCGGCGATTTGCTCGAACGTCACATTCGCAAAGAAGAGCGTGAGTTGTTCCCGCTGTTTGAGAAGTATGTGGACAGCGAGACGGCGGGGAAGTTAGGGGAGGACATTAAAAGAACTCTGACTGGTGAAGAGAATACTTGACGTTGGGCTTTGAGGTAGGGAACAGGTAGCGAGTGTACCCCCGTCACGCGAGAGCTGGTAGAAGACAGCCGCACCTAATCCATGATCTTCAGCAAAACATGACGGCGATTCTTTGTGTGAGGCCTGACTTGGCTCGGCCAACGGCCTTCTTCGATGGCAGCATCCCACGCTGGGCTTGTTAATACATCCGGACTCTCAAGCTCGTAGATTGCCGTATAAAACGGCTCGTCAGGTATATCGATGGTCTTGCGCTCGCCGCCGATATTCATCGTCAAAGATTACCTCTTGTAGCGGCTAATGCCGAGTACGCCGGGCACTTTGCTTAAGTTCGGCACGTGCTCTTTGTCATAGACCTCGTTAAAGAGCGCTTCATGCTCCTTATCGACATCCATGCTGGCGATCATCAGATATTTTGCCTTCATAACCATGAGTCACGCTCCTTTGTTTTTCTTGTCGCTTCGCGGATTCGCGAAGCTCGCCCCCACCGGTAGAGACTTGGACTGGGACGGTCTGTGGGAGCGCCGTAGCGGCCAGCGATCATCTAAATTCCCGATTGCAAGGAATAGAAGCGACCTATCTCAATCACATTCCTAAGAAGCTTGCGATTTCGGGTGCCGGGGATTTGACCTCCACCACCACTGATTCTTCAATTCCCTCGACGCCATGGGGCACCCCGGCGGGATGACGGCATACATCGCCGGGACCGAGAACGTACTCTTCTTTTCCGACCGTCATTTTCACTCTGCCTTTAACGACGTACGCGAGCGATTCATGGGTATGAACATGGAGCGGCGCGCCGACGCCGGGCGTATAATGAATTTCCAGGAACGTCATCTGTTCGCCCTTGATGAGCGGTTTGACCAACAGATCACCGCCATACATCGGTTTTCCCTCGATAGCTTTGACAACAACAGGTTTTACATCGGAATTCTTTGACAAAATCATGGGATGCTCCTTTTGGTCCGCGTCTCGCGCCGCAGCAAACAATGAACTGGATTCTAGCCAGGGGTCATAGTCGTGTCAATGCAACATCATCGGCGACAAAAGCGTTGACGAAACGCGATTGACCCATCCAAGGCGCGCGTGTTAAACAACGCGACGAAAGCTCCCGAAAGGACGAACATGGAAAGATCTCAAAAGACTTTTGGCTTGGTGATCATGCTCGTTTTCTTGATCCTCGGCTACGGCGCTTTTGCCTCGGAAGCGGCGGAGTACCCGGCAAAAACGGTGCAGATCGTTAATCCGTTCCCGCCTGGCGCCGTGACTGATATTATCGCGCGCCTCGTCAACGAAAAGATTTCAGCAGCTCTGGGTCAGCCCGTGGTCGTCGTGAATAAAACCGGCGGTGGCGGCGCTGTCGGCATCAAGGCGGTCAAGGATGCGCCCGCGGACGGCTATACGATACTGATCGCGCCGCCTCCCATTGTGCTGATTCCACTGGCAAGAAAAGGCATCGGCTTCGAAGTAGGAGATTTCACGCCGCTAAACCTGATTGGCCGAACGCCGGCGGTGATGATCGTCAAAGCCGACGCGCCTTGGAAGACGATGGAAGATTTCATCGCCGAAGCCAAAAGAAAACCGGGCCAGCTGACGTTCGGCACGCCCGGCACGGGCACGAGCGGCCATTTTGCCATGGAGTTGTTCAAGAAAGAGACCGGCATCGAGCTGATTCACGTGCCGCTCGGCGGCGAAGCCCCTGTTGCCACGGGTGTGATGGGCGGCAATATTCACACGAGCATCATCGGTCTTGGAACCGTGCGGCCGCATATCGAAGCCGGCGCGTTGCGCGCCCTGGTGACCGCTACGCAAAAACGTGTGAAGGAACTTTCCACGGTGCCCACCACGTTAGAGAAAGGTCTACCGAGCGTCGAGGCGAGCCCCTGGTTCATTTTTTTCGTGCGCAGCAACACCCCGGCGTCCATCGCAAGCAAACTTGCAAAAGTGCTGAGCGATAGCTTCGCCGACAAAGATATTATCGCGAAAATCGAAAAAGCCGGCGTGTCGGT
>DATACQ010000741.1:0-4309 GCA_036258955.1 Binatia bacterium | reverse complement strand
GACCGTCTGGTTCGACGGCAACTATTCTGAGTACGAGGCCGATAGGAAAAGCCGCCTCGGCGCCGCCGCTGAGCAGCCCCACCGGATTAAGTATCGACGGTTGACGCGCGCATAATTCAGGCCGCCTGATTCACGCGGCTTCGGGTTTCGCGTTTAAGGTTCGTGTTAACCCGAGACTTGGAACCCGAGACTCGAAACCGCTTATCGCAACGAGATGAACAACAAGTGTAATCCTCCGCACACCTCGATCTCACCTGATAATTCGCCAAGCGCCGCAAAAGAGGAATCCATCGAGCCCTCAATCGTCGCTGCGGCTCAGACTTCGTTCGCATCACCTCGGAGGATTTTTCTAGCTCTGGGTCGCCTGCGCGTCTTCAACGCCCTGCGGCACCGCGAGTACCGTTTGATCTGGTACGGCCAGATTTTCGCATCGATGGCCACTTGGATGGACCAGGTGGCGCGCGGTTGGCTGCTCTACGAACTCACCAACTCGACCCTCCAGCTGGGTCTCGTACGCGGCGTTCAGGCAATTCCCCTTCTTCTACTATCGCCTTTGGCAGGCAGCACCGCTGATCGGTACTCCCGGAAGATGCAGGTGCTGGTGGCTCAAATCGTAGATGGACTGCTCTACGTAGCGGTTGCTCTGTTGATCTTCGGCGGCAAAATCGAACCGTGGCATGTTTACTTTACGGCCATCGGCATGTCGGTGGTTCAGGCGTTTCAGCAGCCCTCGCGCGCCGCCATGATCGGGGACGCGGTGCCGGCCAAAGACTTGACCAACGCCATTGGTCTGAACTCTATCATCTTCAACGTTTCGCGGAGCGCTGGCCCGGCGTTCGCCGGCTCGCTAATCGCCGTAGTCGGCACCGGCGGCGCCTATACAGCGCAAGCGGTTTGTTACTTCCTGGCAACCATCTGGACGGTGCAACTGCAAGCCGGTCAGAAGACATCGAGCAACACGCCCGGGATACACCGGCACGAGCCCTTCAGGAAGAGTATCATCGAGGGATGGAAATTTAGCTGGCGTAATGACGCTGTGCGCGCGAGCTTGCTGATCGTGGCTTGTTCTTCCATCTTCATTATACCTTTCATGACGCTTCTACCTGTGTTCGCGCGCGACGTACTTCACGTGGGCGCTACAGGCCAGGGCTTGCTATTAAGCGCCATGGGGATCGGCGCGCTATTTAGTTCGTTTTTGATCGCATCTTTTGGCGACCGGGTGCCGAGAATCAGTGTCATGTTGGCCGGTGTGGCACTTTACGGGCTTTTGATCGCGGCCTTCGCCGTTTGCCCCTGGTTCAAACTTTCGGTGATATTGATGGGGCTTGTCGGCATCGTCCATGTCACTTCCCACGCACTGGCGCAAACCGTCATTCAGACGTACTCTCCCAACGAATTTCGCGGCCGCACGATGGCTCTCTACCACATGACCCATGTGATTTTGTTAGCCGGAGGCATTCTCATCGGCGCACTCGCTTCGTGGATCGGAGCCCAATGGGCCACCGCTTCTTTAAGTCTCGCCGGCGCCCTGAGCATGATAGTGATTTATTTCGCATTGCCACGCGCTCGGCTGATACGCTGATCCACCCGTAGGCAGCGCTAGAGAAATTTCGGGGCAGGTATATCGATCCCGATAACATCGAGATGCGCGATGATATAGGTGAGCACGGAAACAAAGCAAAGCACGATGTATCCAATTTGGATCCACTCTGATCGGTGCAGCGTTTTTCGTGCGCGCAGCCGTTTTGGGAGAGCATGGACTAATTGAAGAGCCTGCCGCCTCAGCATTGGCATGGCCAAGAGATCGGCCAGAATGTTGTAGCCATCGAGTTCGAGAAAGCTGAATGGATACAGGTTGATCACTGCACCTTCCCAAAGCAGAATGCCCGCCCCAAACAATAACGATTGTCCCAGCCCAGGGGGCGTCAGGTAAGCGGCAATAAAAGCGAGACTGCCCAGCGCCACCTCGACCAAAGGTCCCGCCAGATCCACAATGACGCGAGCTCGGCGGCTCGACATGAAAATATCCGTGACATCCGCATAAAAAGTGGGGAGGATTCCTTCCAGTAAAAAGAATCCCATTTCGCGCACTCTTCGGCCGTATGACTTGCAAGCCAGTGCGTGCACCAGCACATGGAGCATTGACACCAGCGGGAGCAGTACCACCAACGCCAACACAGTCAGAAACGGCCGTCGGGCCAGACGCAGGGAAATTTCTCGCCCTTCGGGTGCGAGCGTGAACACCGCCATCACTGCGAGAATGGTTATCGCTAAAACGCTCCAAAAAGCGATTGGATGAAAAAGCACAAAGCCGCCGCGCCGGTAAATGGCAGTGCAATACCGGTCCGCGTTGCTAAGCTTGAGGGAGAGCTTAGCTGAGAATTGCAAATATGCAGCGACGGCGCGGCTCAACCATCGGCCTTGCGTCTCCGTTAGGGCGCGTTGAAAACCCGATGAGACCTCGACCTTCTCCAAAAGAGCTGCATGGTAAAGCTTCGCCAGAAACTCGCGGATTAGCGTATAGTCGAACGCGCCGAATTGGAAGTAAAAGGCGCGACCGATCTCGGTAAGTGAATGGTCGCCGTCGAACTGTTCCCAAAGAAATTTTTCTCTGGGGCTCAGTAGAAGATAACGATCCCGCGCAAAGCCGCGCAATATGAAGTTACGCGAACCATCGGGGCTGCGCGGTTGCGGCGTGATCTCCCACTCAGTCTGCGGCACGCGCTTGGGTTTGAACGCCACGTGCGCATGGCTGCTTTCCACCTCGTGGACCTGGAATCCAAGCTCACCGCCCGTTCTAGTCAGCAGCTCTAATTTTGCCGGATCAGCCATAGCAAATTACGTTGATTTCCGGCCGAGCAGCGCCGGATCGCCCATGGGAGAATAGCCGGTCGCTTCGAGTCCCCAACGGATTGCCTCCCGCGCCTGTTCGTTGGTCGCACGCAGCCGGTGAATAAAAACAGCGACCATCCGGTAGCAGATCTTGGCGGCTATTTGCGCATGCTCGGTGAGGATCTCATTGAAAGCATCGCGCTTGAGCATCCAAAGGTAGGTTTCCAGCTCCGCCTGCGCCGTTGCAGAACGGGGAGCGGCATCGAACAATCCCATCTCGCCAAAAAAGTCACCGGGATGAAATCTCGTGAGCACGACGTCCACGTCATTGTGAACGTGCTTGCTCACGACAACTCTGCCGCGCTCGACGACGTAGAGCGCATCCGAGGCGTCGAGTTCACGGAAGATGATCTCCCCGGCCTTGATTTTCCTGGGAACCAGCAGGGAGGTAAGAGTGACAAGAGTCGGTCCATCGAGGTCCTGAAACAATGAAACTGTGTGCAAAAATCCCGGAACATTCGACATGACGGGAAATCATTACGATAATTTTGCTCATTTAGCCAGTCCAGTGGAGCGAGCGGACGCGCTAACCGGAAAACGCTCTCGTAAAGGCTTGCCGGCAGTTACTGCTTCCGAGCATCACCAACTCGCTGTCCGGCGTGAGACGAGTTGAATCCGGCGGATTCGTCAGCATCCGGCCGTCTTGCTGGACAGCAACGACGTTGAGCCCCGTGCGCGCGCCAATCCGAGTTGCGCCAAGGGTTTGGCCGTACAGCGAGCTCGGCACGGAAACTGAGAACAATTCAAAGCCTTCCCCAATAATAAGCAATTGGCGGCTATGGAGGTGGGCAAATACATCTTCGACACCGAGGGAGGCATAACTAATCGCAAAGTCGGCGCCGGCCCGGTATATGGCCTCCGTATTTCGCTGGTGGGTGATACGGCTTACGATGCGCAATTCGGGATTCAATCGCCGGCAATAGACCGCAAGATAGATATTCATGGCATCATCGTTAGTGGTGAGGACAACGGATGGAGACTTTTCCAAGCCTGCGTGCATCAACACCTGCCGATCGGCGGCATCGCCGATAAACACCTGGTCGGCGCATTCTTCCAGACGATTGCGGAGTGTTTCATCGCGCTCCAGCAGGTTCACGGGAATTCCTTGTTGCTTCAGCGCCAAGGCCGTGGCGCGGCCGACTTTGCCGCCGCCAATCACCAGCGCCGGGTTGTAGTTCGTGTCATAGATGACAAGAAAGGTATCGAGCTCGAGTATCTGCTCTGCCGTACCGATCACCACGACCACACTGTCTTTAGTCAGCAAAGTGTCGGGCCGAGGCGGCAGAAGACCGCCCTTTTCCCAAACCGCGATAATTTTGATACCCGCCGCCTTTTCCAACGCAATGTCACCGAGTTTTCGGCCTACGAGTGGAGTGTTATGCACTGCGAAATCCGCAACTAGCAAGTCCCTGATGTT
>DATACQ010000740.1:0-5934 GCA_036258955.1 Binatia bacterium | reverse complement strand
AAAACGAGATACGCATTGGCATACTGCTTGCGCCACTTACTTTACGGGATAATGACGAATGGTCGCAAACGACCTGAGTGGAGTTTGCGGTATTTCGCGAACTCGGCGCCCCTAGTAAGGCCATGCGTTGTTGCAGAAATTGCACGGGAGCAGTCCTTTATGAAGACCGTCACAGGAATTTTTAACTCACGTCAGGCAGCAGAAAATGTCCTGCAGGAGTTACGCCAAGCTGGCTTCACCAGCGGGGACATTAGTTTTCTGACGCCCGACACCAACAAGACCGATCTCAACGCGGTCCCTACTACGGATGGCGAGCAGCCGGGCATGGGCCCAGCTATAGGCGGTGTGGTGGGAGGTGCAGTGGGGTTGTCCGGCGGCATGCAAATCGTCGCCGCACTTTCCAGCGTGCTCGTACCAGGAGTCGGCGCCGTGCTTGCGATGGGCTTTGCCGGCGCCGCGCTCACGGGAATTGCCGGAGCGATCGGCGGCGCCAAGCTGGGCAGTGTCGTCGAAGACTCACTCACCGAAGGTTTGCCAAAAGACGAACTATACTTCTATATCGACGAGCTTAAAAAAGGGCGCAGTGTGATCATCTGCCGCACCGATGATGAAGCCAAGCTCGAAAGCGCAAAGCGCATTTTGGGTTCTGCGGCCGTAAGTTTGGATGCCGCCAGAGATCAGCGCGGGATCGGCTTAGGGAGCGCCGCTATCAATCGAAAACCGGATACCTAATTTCTAAATTCGCTCCCGAGACTCGACTCTGCAAGTAATGCGCCCCTTTGATGTCGCCGTGATTGGCGCGGGACCGGCCGGCTCTTCCACTGCCATCACTCTTGCCCGCAACGGAATCGCGGCCGTCCTGTTGGATCGTGCTTGCTTTCCTCGCCACAAACTATGCGGCGATTTTTTGAACCCGATCAACTGGCCGCTGTTGGATGACCTCGGCGTTGCCGATACGCTGTGCGAGTGCCAGCCCGTGAAGATATCTCGCTTCGCGATAAGCACCTCGCATGGGCGAATTGCCGCCGGTCCGTTGCCTATACAGCACGCGCTGCATACCGGGCTCGGCGTTCGTCGTTCTGTCTTCGACAATATTCTGGTCGAGCGCGCGAAACGCGCCGGAGTCGCAGTTGAAGAAGGTTGTAACGTCACCGCGATCAGCAGAGAAAAGAGCGGATGGTCGATAAACTGCCGCGGTCCGGCTGGACACCAGACTCGACACGCACGTGTTTTGGTGGCTGCGGACGGGCGTAACTCAAGGACGGCGCGCCAGTTGGGCCTTGACATCGCTCAACCGGGAAGCGGCGGATCGGTCGGATTTCAGATGCAGCTCAACCTCGCTTCAGGTCTCGGAGACAGTGTAGAGATCCATCAGTTCTCGGGCGGTTACGCCGGGTTACTGCGTTTAGATCGGGAGACCGTCAACCTCGCGTTTAGCATCAGGCGATCATGTTTGCACGCGCCGACATCGTTTCAAAGCTTGCGAAAGCGCTACCTGGATGGGAATCCTGCGTTGCGCGAATTACTCTTGAGCGCCGAACCATGCGGCGCATTACGCTCCGTGTGGCCCGTTTACTTCCCCGCCCGCAGACGTTTTGGGAAAGGCTTCCTGCTTGTGGGAGATGCAGCGCAGGTCACAGAGCCGATTACCGGGGAAGGCGTTTACTTTGCGCTGAGGAGCGGCCAACTGGCGGCCGAGAGCATCGCCGCGGGGCTGCGCGAAGCCAAGTCGCCGGCCATCGAGCTCGCGCAATACGAGACCGCCTGCCGACGCGCATTCAACAAGCGCACACGTCTAAACGCGTGCATGCGCATGCTCATGAATCATCGCCCTCTGCTCTCTGCGATGACATCGCTGCTCGGACGGCAAGACAAGCTCTTCAGCGCCTTGGTACGGCAGGTATGCGGCGGTGCTCCCATCGGAGCGCCGCCGCATCAAACATTTGCGTAGGGTCCAACGACGTTCGCTGCATAGAGGTTGCGGTGGTCAAAGCTAGTTTTTCGCCGGTCAAGTAATTCCCAGTTGCTCGATCTTTCGGTACAACGACGAGCGACTCATCCCGAGCATCTCCGCAGTACGGGTCCGATCGCCGTCGGTCTCCTTAAGGACGTTCTCTATGTGGCTTTTTTCATAAGCTCTAACGGCCCGTCGCAGGTCATGCCGCACGGTCACGTATTGCTCCTCGTCGGCCGCTTCCGTGCCGGGCAGATCCTTGACGGTGATCCATTCACCGTTACCGAGAATCATGGCGCGCTCGAGAACGTTGTTAAGGTCTCGAATGTTGCCTTTCCACGGCTGCGACATCAAGATCTTCAGAGCAGCGCTCTCGACACCCTGATAATTTTTCTTCATCTCGAGATTATGCGAGCGAATGAAGTGCTCCACCAGCGCGGGAATATCTTCCGGACGCTCACGCAGAGGCGGCACCTCGATGCGAATGACGTTTAGACGGTAATACAGATCCTCGCGGAATTTTCCGTCTTCCACTTCCTTTTTCAATGAACGGTTGGTGGCCGCAATGATGCGAACGTCAACTTGCAGCGGCTTGTTGGCGCCGATCGGCGTAATCGCTTTTTCCTCAATCGCCCGCAACAGCTTGGGTTGCAATGTCAGCGGCATTTCACCGATCTCGTCCAGGAAAATCGTTCCGCCATGAGCACGCTGGAAGTATCCTTCCTGGTAGTTGGAAGCGCCGGTAAACGCGCCTTTGACGTGTCCAAACAGCTGGCTTTCGAAGAGCGTCTCCGGAATGGCACTGCAGTTGACCGGCAAGAATACCTTGTCGCGGCGCTGGCTCTGCCGGTGAATCGCGCGGGCGACAACTTCTTTGCCGACACCACTCTCGCCGCTAATCAGTACGGTAGAAGACGTCGGCGCCACTTTGTTGATCAGGTTTTTGATGTCCTCGGCCGCGCGGCTCCGGCCGATGAATTCTCCGATGTCCGAATCCCGGCTAAGCTGCCGCCGCAGCATCTGGATCTCCCAGGCCAGATTCTTATGCTCCATCAGCCCATTCACCTTTGAGAGAACGGCTTCGATGACCACCGGCTTTAAGATGTAATCCTGCGCGCCCAAATGCATCGCCTCGACCGCCGTTTCAACCGAAGCATAGGCGGTCATGAGAATGACCAGCGTCTGGGGGGAATTCTCCCGCAGGTACTTCAAGACCGTGAGGCCGTCTGCGCCCGGCATCTTGAGATCCAAAAGAATCAAGTCGAAGTCGGTGTTCTTTATCGCTTCAATCGCTGCGGTGCCGTCGGCCACCTCCTCTACACGATAGCCCTCGTCCTGCAGCACCCGGCATATGTTCTTCCGCGCCAGAAGCTCGTCGTCTGCGACTAGTATACTTTGCAACATAAAACGAACCTTCCTAGTATGTTTTATACCACCCAAAACGGCAATCTTTGTGCCACATTCGAGATTCTTTGTTTTGAACCAGTTTCACTCGGGTTTGTCGCGAGATCGAAACACAGAGACCCGGAGCGTCCCGAATCTGATACACCAGCCTCCCAAGAAGTACTACAAAAATGCTCTGAAATAAGGATCCACGGGGCACCCCCAAACGGACCGGTGAAGTTGGTGGCATAATCATTGCTCCACTTTATTGCACCTGCGAATTCGCCGTCAGCCCGAAAGCTGCGATGCTTGTGCTTGCACCTGCCATCGCCGAACCACGCATCAATGCTTAATCCATTCAACCTCAGCTACATAGAAGAGATTTATTGCCAGTTCCTCGAGAATCCAACTTCTGTGAGTGAAACCTGGCGCGAGTATTTCTCTACTCTGGATCAAAATGGCGCCGTCGCGGTCAATGCAGGTCGAGCTGAAGGCAACGGATCGCCACAGGTTGATAAGGCGGCCAGCGGCGAAGTCGAAAAGCATGGCTTCCCGGCTTTACACGATCAAGTGCACGAGATGATCGAAACTTTCCGGAGCCAAGGGCACAAAGCAGCGCGTGTGAACCCTTTGGATGAGCGCAATTTAGCCGGGCAGCGACTCGACCTGCATAGGTTCGGCTTCACCGATGCACATGCTGGACTGCTGGTTTCGGCTCGTGGTACGCGCTTTGGTGGCCCGCTCACGGTTTCTGAACTTCACCAACGCCTTCTCGAGACGTACTGCGGTTCTGTGGGACTGGAGATTACGCATATTGATGATGAGGCGGTGAAAGATTGGCTCACCATGCGCATGGAGGCGGAGAGCCAGTTTCCACTCAGCCGGGAGCAGCGCCTGGACATTCTTACGCAATTAACGGATGCCGTCATATTTGAGGAATTTATTCAAAGAAAATTCAGAGGAGCTAAAAGTTTTTCTCTTCAGGGAGGCGAAAGCCTACTGCCCCTGCTCCATTCCGTATTGGCGAAAGCCGCGGATGAGGGCATTCTCGAGGTGGTCGTCGGCATGGCGCATCGTGGCAGACTCAATGTTCTTGCCAACGTGATCGGAAAACCGAAATGGCAGATCTTTCAGGAGTTCGACGACCTGCAGGAAGACGGACCCGCCGAAGGCGACGTAAAGTATCATCTGGGCCACAGCAACGACTACGAAACGCCCGCTAAGCGGAAGATACACGTCTCCCTTTGTTTTAACCCGAGTCACCTCGAGTTCGTGAACCCCGTGGCGCTCGGCCGTATGCGCGCCAAGCAGGACCGAACCGGCGACTCGGCACGGCAGCGCGGCATGACATTGATGATCCACGGCGACGCCAGCTTCGCCGGGGAAGGTGTGATCCAGGAAACCTTGAACTTGAGTCAGCTCGGCGCTTACACCGCAGGCGGCACACTGCACGTCATTATCAACAATCAAATTGGCTTCACCACGGATCCCGAGGAAGCACGCTCTACGCCGTACGCAACCGACGTCGCTAAAATGCTACAGACGCCTATCTTTCATGTAAACGGCGACGATCCAGAGGCCGTCGTCCGCACGGCTTTGCTCGCGCTGGATTTCCGCCGCATTTTCAAGCGCGACGTGTTTATCGATATGATCTGCTACCGTCGGCTCGGCCACAACGAAGGTGATGAACCGAGCTTCACGCAACCCCTGCTGAGCGATGCAATCGAGCAACATGAAAGCGTAAGAGAAATCTATTTGCGTTTCCTGCGTCGCCACCATGAGCTCAACGAGGAACAAGCGCAGCAAATGGCAGCCGAACGGCTGCAAAGCCTCGAACGCCAGCTGTCGGTGGCGCGCCGCAAAGATTCCATCGCGCTTCCTCAAGCGTTCAGCGGGTTGTGGTCACATTACCGCGGCGGCTTGGAATCCGGTCAGCCGGAGCCGGCTACCGCCGTGAGCCCGGACCGTCTTGCCACTCTCCTCGAGGCACAAACACGACTTCCGACGGATTTCACGCCGCATCCCAAGGTCCTGCGCGGTTTGGAGAATCGCCGCGGAATGGCCGCGAAAAAAAGACCTTTGGATTGGTCTAGCGCTGAGGCATTAGCGTTCGCAACACTCGCGGCTGAAGGCGTAAGAATACGGTTGTCGGGCCAGGATAGCGCGCGCGGTACTTTCAGTCATCGGCACGCAGTTCTACATGACCGTAAGAATGGCGCGACCTACGCGCCACTTCAGCATGTCTTTCCCGGTCAAGCGCCGGTCGAGATCTACAACAGTCCGCTATCGGAAGCCGCTGTCTTGGGTTTCGAATACGGCTACAGCCTGGATTATCCCGATGCTCTGGTGCTGTGGGAGGCGCAGTTTGGCGACTTTGTCAATGCTGCGCAGGTTATCATCGACCAGTTCATCACCAGCGCGGAACACAAGTGGCACCGCTTGAGCGGTGTCGTGTTGCTCCTGCCCCACGGCTTTGAAGGTTCAGGACCGGAGCATTCTAGCGCCCGTATGGAGCGTTTCCTGCAGCTCTGCGTCAAAGACAACATCCAAGTAGTGTATCCGACAACGGCCGCTCAATACTTTCACTGCTTGCGCCG
>DATACQ010000739.1:0-9002 GCA_036258955.1 Binatia bacterium | reverse complement strand
CTTCGATCAGTATGTCATTGACGGCATCGTCAACGGTTCGGCGGCCGTGACGCGGTTCGTCTCCTGGTTCAATGGTCTCTTCGATTATTACATCATCGATGGCCTGGTCAACGGGGTGGCCAACATAACATTCTGGGCGGGCAATAAATTTCGCCGCATTCAAACCGGCAATATCAATAGTTATCTCTATGGAATTCTGATCGCGATCGCGCTCGCAGTGATAGTCAAGATTCGCTACTGGAGCTGATCCCAGGGAGCCGCTGGAAAATGGAAAATATCCTCACTTACATGACCTTTATTCCGGTCGCCGGAGCTGTCATCGTGCTGGCGCTGCCGAGCGGCAGCCACAGGCTCATTCGCTGGGTATCGGCCGCCGCCACCGTGCCGCCGTTGTTGATGGCGGTCTGGCTGTTTAGCAATTTCGACCGGAGCAAACCCGGTTTTCAGTTCGTGGAAGCCTATCAGTGGATTCCCGCTTTTAACATCAGCTACATTATGGGCGTTGACGGCCTGAGTATTTCCATGGTCTTGCTCACAGCGCTCCTGAGCTTTCTTTGTATCTTCGCATCCTTTGGCATTGAGAAGGCGGTTAAAGGTTACTACGCTTTGTTCCTGATACTCGACGCCGGCATGATGGGCGTGTTCTGTGCCCTCGATTTCTTTCTGTTCTATGTCTTCTGGGAAGTGATGCTGTTGCCGATGTATTTTCTCATCGGAATCTGGGGTGGGCCGCGGCGCGAATACGCGGCCATCAAGTTTTTCTTGTACACATTGTTCGGCAGCATTCTCATGTTGCTGGCGATTCTCGCGCTGTATTTCACCAGCGAGCCCAACACTTTCGATATGCGCCAGCTGATTGCCCAGGCGGACAAGTATCCCACGCAAGTGCTTGCTATATGGCCCTTCGGCGAGCTGCGCTGGAGCTTCCAGCACGTTGTCTGGATGGCGCTATTTATCGGCTTCGCCATCAAGATTCCGGCTTTTCCATTTCACACTTGGCTGCCAGATGCCCACGTCGAAGCTCCCACCGCAATATCGGTGATTCTCGCAGGGATCCTGCTTAAAATGGGAACCTACGGAATTCTTCGGGTGAACTACCCCATGCTTCCCGTTGCGACGGCGGATCTTGCATACTGGTTTTTAGGCGCGTTGGGCGTATGGAACATTATTTACGGCGCGCTGTGCGCGATGGCGCAGAAAGATTTGAAAAAGCTCGTCGCCTATTCGAGCGTGAGTCACATGGGATTTGTCATGCTCGGGATGGCGAGCTTTACGAGTCAGGGCATCAATGGCGCGGTGCTGCAGATGTTTAATCATGGCACGATCACGGCCATGCTCTTCCTTTTGGTCGGGGTTATTTACGACCGTGCGCACCACCGGGACATCGAAGGGTTCGGCGGGCTTGCCTCGATTATGCCGCTTTACACGGGGGTGACGGCTCTGGCCTTTTTTGCTTCCATGGGCCTGCCGGGACTTTCGGGATTCATTTCTGAAGTTTTGGTGCTGCTTGGCACCTGGCAGAAGTACCCCGTGCTGACGATCTTCGGCGCCAGCGGCGTCATTCTAGGCGCGGCTTATCTCCTGTGGACGATTCAACGGGTCTATCTCGGTCCGCCCAATGAAAAATACTTGAAGTTGCCGGAGATAAACGGCCGCGAGATGTTTACTCTGGTTCCGCTGGGCGTCATCGTAATTTTTGTCGGTATCTACCCAAATGTGGTTCTGGATCTCCTGCGGGCGTCGCTGGAGCAACTGAACCAGGTCGTCTTGCCTCACCTGCAAAGTTAAACCATGGATCTTCAGAACCTCGTGAGCCTGAGTTTCTTCTGGCCCGAATTGATCTTGTTTGGGGCGATTCTTCTCATTAGCCTGCTGGACCTGGCGAGAGTCCCCGGCCGCGCTTTAGCGATCATCGCTGCAGCGGGCTGCGTTGCGTCTCTGTTTGCTACTTTGGATTTATACAGCGCTCAACCCGGCTTGTTGTTTAGCCGCATGATCGTGCTCGACAACTTCAGCCTGTTTTTCAAAGTGATCGCGCTAGCCGCGACCGTTCTGACGATCTGGATGTCCGTGGCCAGCAAAGAGATCGAGACCGTCAATCAAGGTGAATACTATACTTTGCTGTTGACCTGCGCGCTGGGAATGATGTTCATGGCCTCTGCGAGCAACTTGCTGAGTGCCTATCTTTCCCTGGAACTGGTCAGTTTGACTTCGTATGTTCTAACGGGGCTATTGCCCCACAACCGCCGGTCCAGCGAGGCCGCATTAAAGTATCTGATTTACGGCGGCGTGGCTTCCGGAACGATGATTTACGGCATGAGCTGGATTTTTGGCATGACGGGCAGCCTGGACTATGCCGCCATTCAAGCCGCGCTTGCGCAGAATCAGGTGAATAAGGTCGCCCTGTTCATGGCCTTTGTGTTCATTCTGGCGGGCTTCGGATACAAGATCGTCTTTGTGCCCTTTCATATGTGGTCGCCCGACGTATACCAAGGAGCGCCGACGCCATTTACGGCGTTTCTATCGGTGGCGTCCAACGCCGCCGGTATTGCTATCATGATACGCTTTTTCTTTCCCGGCGTGTCGCGCCTGGCCGGCGATGGTGATTGGACCGCTCTCGCGGGCGTGGAATGGCCCCATGTTTTGCTGTTCATCAGCATGATCACTATGACAGTCGGGAATCTATCCGCTTTGAATCAACGAAACGTCAAGCGCATGCTGGCGTACTCCGGCATCGCGCACGCCGGTTATATGCTCATGGGTCTGGCGGTGCTGACCAACGATGGTCTGCAGGCGATCCTTTTTTACGTCGTCGTGTACCTGATTATGAATCTCGGCGCTTTTCTCGTCGTCATCATGATTGCTAACTCCACTGGCGACGAAGACATCGATAGCTATCGCGGCCTGGCCTGGCGTGGCGCGGTTATTCCCGCGGTTTGTCTTGCAGTATTCCTTTTTTCATTGACTGGTCTTCCGCCGTTTGCAGGATTCATCGGGAAATTTTTGCTGTTTGCCGCCGTGCTAAAAGAAGGCGGCGTATTCGTAATTCTCGCTCTCGTGGCGATGGTCAACAGCGTCGTTTCGCTTTATTACTATGCCAAAATTGTCAAAGTGATGTTTTTGGATGCGCCGGACCCCAGGGTCCAAACGGTTGCCGCCTCTAGCTCCAAAGGCGGACTTCTGCTGCCGCTGACCGCTCTCACCGCGCTCACTTTTGTCTTTGGAATCTACTTTTACCCGCTCAGCCGCTACACCACCGAGTCGCTCAGTTTCTTCGTCAAATAGATTCTCGGCATCCCCGGGACACTGTCCAGTATCGGACATCAGCCCTGCTGCCGCCGTAAACAAGGCGGCTCTCTCCGAAAACAGGAGCGTTCGCGCGGCTTTAGTTTCGACTCTCAGCGCCGATGATCACTTCAGGCAGAATATGCCGAAGCGGCGCTCTGGCAGGCGCCTCGGCCTGTTTCCGGAGGTGATCATGGCTCGAAGCAACATAAAACAAACAGCGGTTATAGTGGCGCTGATGCTCTGCCTTGCACGGGTGGTATTCGCTCAGACCCCGGGCCAGCAAGTACAGGAAACGATTCACAGAGTTACCGCGATCATTGGTTCTTCCTCCAGTGCGGAGCCCGACAGGCTTGACGAAATCAAACGGCTGTTGCTGCCGCGCTTCGATTGGCCGGAGATGGCCAAGCGCAGTCTTGGTAAACACTGGCCGAAAGTGCCGGAGCGACAAAATGAGTTCATTTCGGCATTTACTGAATTCGTCAGCAATGCCTACCTGGGGACAATTAGCGGTTACAAAGACGAAAGAATTGTTTTTGCGGGCGAGCGGCGGGAGCAGAACCTGGCAGAGGTGGACACAAAGCTGATGCCGAACAAAGGCGATCCCATGCCGGTTAATTACCGGTTGCATCTCGTGCAAGGCGAATGGAAGATCTACGATGTCGTGATTGCGGATATCAGCCTAATCAATAATTACCGCTCGCAGTTCAACCGGATCCTGGCGAAAGCATCGTTCGACGATCTTGTAAAGCAGCTACGCGACAAAGACTCCAGAGGCGCTAGCTATAGCTAGAAGATTCGAAGTTCCCGCGCTGCGCACCGCACCCGCCCGGCACTGAAATTGCACTCCGCAGGGTTCAGAGGCGCGGTACATGCTCTCTCCCAAAGGCCGGCTCCGCGTTGGCACGTCCGGCTATCAATACAAGCACTGGAAACGGCTGTTCTATCCCGCGGATCTGCCGCAGAAGCAGTGGTTCGCGTACTACGCTAGGCATTTTGACACAGTCGAAATCAACAACACTTTCTATGGCCTCCCTGCAGGTGAGACATTTGACGCCTGGCGTAAGCAGGCGCCGGCGGGATTCCTCTACGTCATCAAATTCAGTCGTTACGGGTCTCATCTAAAGCGCCTCAAAGATCCGCGTGCGATTCTGAAAGTCTTTCTGGAACGGGCCGAACGTCTACAAGACCTGCTCGGCCCGATACTCGTTCAGTTGCCGCCGAACTGGCGGGTGGACGTTCCGCGGTTGGCCGAGTTTCTTGACGCTGCGCCACATTCGCTACGTTGGGCGGTCGAATTTCGCGACCCCAGTTGGCTCTGCGACGAAATCTTTACGTTATTGGAACGCCACAACTCTGCGTTGTGCATCCACGATATAATCAAGGATCATCCGCGGCGCCTCACCGCCGATTGGGTTTACTTGCGCTTCCATGGTCGAAACTATAGCGGCAGTTATACGCCCGAGCAGCTGAAAGCCGAAGCGAAATGGATCAAACGGCAGTTGGGCGCCGCTAAAGACGTCTACGTCTACTTCAACAATGACTTGGGCGGACACGCTGTCAGCAATGCCGCTGACCTGAAGCGCTACGTCCAGGGTGAACTGTACGGGCAGAACGCGCCTAGAGCGATAATGAGCTGATGTTTTTTCGGGTTAACGTTTAGAAATCATCCGTTTTCGATGAGCCGTAAACACGGCTTGACAACCAGCACCCCGCCAAATAACTAGTGTAGTGTTTCACAGTGCTTGCACCTTCTAAGACTACGTCAGCGTCGGACGCAGCCGATTGGCAGGGGACACGTCCATTCCCCCAGGAAGCGCGAAGCTAGAAATTCTCGCATTCCGGGATTCGGCTCGCGCTTCACGCCTGAGGCTGATGAGCCGGCGGCTGAAGCTACGCTCCTGCGTGCGAAATAACATAAAAATCATTACCTAAATTTAGAGACATTATTCGAGACAAGAGCCGATCTGGAGGACTCATGTTGGATACGGCGAGACGGAAAGCAATGTTGCAGCAGATGATCTTGGTGCGGGCATTCGAGGAAAAGCTGGAAGAGCTCTA
The DNA here is from genome assembly GCA_036258955.1 of Binatia bacterium. Classification (GTDB taxonomy): domain Bacteria; phylum Desulfobacterota; class Binatia; order UBA9968; family UBA9968; genus DATACQ01. The sequence continues at coordinate 3,656 of DATACQ010000739.1, read as the reverse complement.
CCAGAGAAAAGCGATGTACGGCAGCACGCATTCCTACCGCGGCCAGGAGGCGATTGCCGTCGGGGTGTGTGCGGCGCTCGAGCGCACGGATCTCATTGCGAGCTATCATCGCGGCACAGGACATCTGGTCGCCAAAGGCGCCGACCTGTACACGCTATTATGCGAATGCATGGGCAGGGAAGATGGGTATTCGAAGGGTCGGGGTGGCAAGATGCACATGGGTGACATGGAATTCGGCTTCATCGGGAACACTGGGACAGTCGGCGGCACCGTGCCGACCGCCACCGGGGCGGCACTGGCGGCCAAGACTCGCGGCTCCAACGAGGTTGTCGTAAGCTTCTTCGGCGACGGCGCTGCCAATCAGGGTGTGGTTCACGAGTCGATGAATATTGCCGGGCTGTGGCAACTGCCGGTGCTCTACGTTTGCGAAAACAATCAGTATGCGATGACCGTTAGTTTGGCTAAGAGTGTTGCAGTGAAGCAATTAAGCGTGCGCGGCGCTGCCTACGGTTTCGAAGGTATAACCGTCGACGGCAACGATGTCGAGGCGGTTTACGAAGCCACCCGAGCAGCGGTCGCGAAGGCACGCAGCGGTGGCGGGCCGACGTTTCTCGAATGCATGACTTACCGCTGGGACGGTCATTTTGGAGGCGATCCCGGCACAGGCTATCGCTCGAAGGAAGAAATCGAATCGTGGAAGCAGAAATGCCCGATCAAACGAATGAAAGAACAGCTGGTCCGCGAGGGAAATTTATCAGAAGACGAATTTGCGGCAATTTCCGCGCAAACTTACGCGGAACTGGCGGAGCTGGCAAAACGCGCGGAGGCCGCTCCGCTCCCGAAAAAAGAAGTGGATCTGAACAGCGTTTATGCCAGCCTGGAGGTGGGCCGTGGCTAAAGCCATGACGACGGCCGGAGCGGTCAAAGAAATGCGCGTTCAGGAAGCGCTGCGCGAGGCGCTGCGCTACGAAATGGCCCGCGATGATCGGGTATTCGTAATGGGCGAGGACGTGGCGCTCTTCGGCGGCGCCTACGGCGTCACCCGCGGGCTCATGCAGGAGTTCGGTGAAAAACGTGTGCTGGACACGCCGATCTCGGAGGCCGCTCTGGTCGGCCTTGCCGTAGGGGCGGCGATCAATGGTATGCGCCCGGTGGTGGAAATCCAGTTTTCGGACTTACTCCCGCTCGCGATGGACCAACTGGCCAGCCACGCAGCGCGTTATCACTATATGACCGGCGGGCGGGTGCATGTCCCGATGGTCGTGCGCAACAAGTTTGCTACGCGACCCGGCGGCGGTCCCAGTCACTCGAGCTGCAATCACGGCGCCTTCATTCATTTTCCCGGCTTGAAAATTATCATGCCCACAACGCCGGCGGATGCAAAGGGACTGTTGCTTGCCGCGATCCGTGATCCCAACCCGGTTCTCTGCTTTGAGAGTCACCATCTCTATGGAGTGCGCGGCCCCGTTCCGGAAGGCGATTACGTCGTGCCCATCGGCGCAGCCGCGGTGCGACGTGAAGGCAAGGATCTGTCGCTAATTACCTGTGGCGGAATGGTTTTGAAAGCGGATGCGGCGGCCAACGCTTTGCAGGAAAAAGGCATTGACATAGAGATCGTCGATCTGCGCTCTCTAGCGCCGTTGGATAAAGAGAGCGTTCTAAAGTCGGTGGCGAAAACCCGGCGCGCAATCGTGCTGGATGAAGGTCCGATGGTCGGCGGAGTTTCAGCCGAGCTTGCCGCGCTTATTCAAGAAAACCTATTCTCCGATTTGAGAGGGCCAGTCATACGTATCGCGGCCCAGCCCATTCCGCCGCCGCACAGTCCCCCGTTGGTGGACGCCATGATTCCCGACGTGGATCAGATTGTTGACGCGGTGTTGCGTTTGGCGGAGGGCGGCAAGTAGTAACTGTTTCGGGTTTCGGGTCCCGGGTTTCGGGTTGGAACTCCAAACCCGAAACTCGGAACTCGTAACTGCGGAAGCGCCTCTGGATCTTTTTGAGAGCCGGCAAAAAGCTTTTATCGCTACCTACCAGCCGCGCTGGGTTTAGCTCAGCGGAATCATAATGTGCTTTTGGTATGCGGGACGTTGGCACAGCCCTTTGTACCAAGCGCCCAGATACTGAAGATGCGGCCGCTCGACCGGTAGGTTAAACCAGCGGTAGGCCCACACCCCCACCGGGATATCGCCCAGACTAAACGCATCACCAGCAATATAGCGAGTACGCGCCAGCTGGTCGTCGACCATCTGCCAGGCAGCGCTGGATTTTTCCAGGGCATTCTTTATGGTATTCGGATCGCGCTTGTCTTCGGGAGTTCGGATGAGATTCCAGAATAGCGGAACGATTGCAGCATTGAGAACCGACAACTGCCAATCCATCCAGCGATTGGCGCTGGCTCTGCCTTCGGGCGTTCCCGGCAGCAAGCGGTCACCGCCATATTTTTCGTTGAGGTAACGCAGGATGCTATTGGACTCCCACAGAATAAAATCTCCGTCCTGGAGGGTAGGCACGAGCCCGTTGGGGTTCATATCCAAATAAGGTTTTTCCTTGTTCCCGCCGAACTTGCCGCCAAGATCAACGCGTTCAAACTGAAGCTCCAATTCGCCTAAACACCATAGCACTTTCTGCACGTTGGACGAGTCGGTTCTGCCCCATATCTTAATCATCGCGTACTCCAGTTCGCCTGCAGATCAGTGATGCTTTTATCATTCTTCGGCTCGTGAGGATAGCCCAAAAAAGCTCGACGAGCGCTTCTCGGGGCTACCGTTCGGATGCTTTATCTGTTATGAAAGGAAACATTTTGAGAGGCGATTGTCCATGAAATTGCGTTGGCTTCGATACATTTTGCTAGTCGCGTATGGCTTCGGTCCCGCAGGCGCGTTGGCCCAAAATGTGGCGGAAGGCAAAAATCTTTATACTACATACTGTACCTCCTGCCATGGTGATCAAGGTAAAGGGGACGGTGTTGCCGCTCGCTCGCTGCCCGTCAAACCCGCGGATCATACTAATAGCGCGGTCATGAGCCAGTTATCGGATAAGTATCTAACTGACATCATCACCAAGGGGGGCAGCGCTGTGAACAAGTCTGGATTCATGCCGGCCTGGGGAAGCTCCCTCAATCCCAAACAGGTTGCGGATATCGTGGCCTACGTCCGCAGCCTGTCAAACTCAGCCGAGAAAGGGAACAAACTCGGACCAAAGTAGATAAAAAATTTCCGCGAACCCCTTGACGAATAGCAAAGCGGGATTAAATTGGGCGCATCCAACCTGCCCGTCAGGGCATGTAAATCTATATACTATTCAGGAGGGTCATATGGCTGTAAAGTTTCGCCCGTTACATGACAGGGTGATCGTCAAACGTATCCAGGAAGAGGAAAAATCGGCCGGAGGGATCATCATTCCCGATACCGCCAAAGAAAAACCCCAGGAGGGTAAGGTTATTGCGGTCGGCCCCGGCAAGCAAGACGACGGGAAGGTCATTCCGTTAGGCGTGAAAGCGGGCGACAAGATCCTCTTCGGCAAGTATTCAGGCACTGAAATCAAATTAGACGGCGAGGAGCATCTGATCATGCGGGAAGATGACATCCTCGGAGTCATTGAATAAGGAGGCAAGGCTAACATGGCTGCGAAAGATGTTCGGTTTAGCGAAGATGCGC
>DATACQ010000738.1:0-5252 GCA_036258955.1 Binatia bacterium | reverse complement strand
CCGCCATTACGGCGGTGCAAGTAGCTGCGGGCGCGCAGGGCCAAGAGGGAAAGAGACAAGGCGACCCAAAGCGCATGGTTGCTCGCGAAAAAAAGGGCGAGTCCCAAGCTTGCAACAGTGGCTGCGATTAAATGCCAAGATCGTATTTGCCCTACGATCCGTGCGCTAACGTCATCGCCTAGGGGAGTGGAACCGAACAGAAACAGCAGCAGCGACCATCGCGCCAGTAGCGGTGTAAGTAGAACGCTGGAGCCGCGGCTCTCGCCGATCACTTCCAGGCAATGACTTTTGAATAAAACCACAATCAAGACGGCGAGCACTCCCTGGACAGCCCCACGATCGCTGGAATCGACCGCCGTATTTGTTCTTCCCCACGTTGCAACAGTTTGTTGCAGTCCGGACAAATGACGCCCGGCAGTAGCGACGATCCAAATGGTGAGTAGAAGCACCGCTAGAACTTCGCTGGCAAGATAGGGCTCCAGCGCCAGGTTCATTCCGACAAGTATCACTCCCAACACGACACCCATGAGAGGCAAGCAGAAGATGCCAATGCCCGCTGGTCCCGCATCAAACTGTTCCACGTTCTCAGACAGTGTTAAGATTTTAAACGCTCTCGCAATGGCCATGGAATTAATTGTTTTCCACTACACGGCGACCGCTGTCAACTTGAAGAAATGACCGCCGTTACGGTGATTGCATTGGGCGCCCTCACACTGCGTTTTTTTCCTTTGAATATCCAATAGTTACAATAAATTCCGCGCTTTACTTTACGGGTAAGTTCGGGTATGATTTATCAGATTTGCTGAGCGCAGTAACCCCTTAACTTTACAAGGAATCTTTCCGACCGCGGCTAACAAAAATATGGCAGAACCGAAAACGCCGGAAACAGAATACAACGCGGACAATATCAAGGTCCTCGAGGGGCTCGAAGCCGTACGTAAACGGCCGGGAATGTACATCGGTGACACTAGCGAGCGCGGCTTGCATCATCTTGTCTACGAGGTAGTCGACAACTCAATCGATGAGGCGCTGGCCGGACACTGCGATCAGATCGACGTTACTATTCATATAGATAACAGCGTCACTGTCGTGGACAATGGCCGCGGTATCCCCGTCGATATGCATGCGAGCGAAAAAATCTCGGCCGCCGAAGTCGTCCTCACCAAGCTTCACGCAGGCGGCAAGTTCGACAAAACATCTTACAAGGTTTCCGGCGGCCTTCACGGCGTAGGCGTGTCGGTGGTCAATGCTTTGTCCGAAACCTTGGAAATTGAAATTAAGCGCGACGGTAAGGTTTATCAACAGTCGTACAAGCGCGGCGATCCACAGGCGCCATTGAAGGAAATCGGCAAGTCCAAGGAGCGCGGCACCCGCGTGACTTTTAAACCGGACAGCCAGATCTTTGAGACTACCGAATTCAGCTTCGATACCTTGTCACAGAGATTGCGCGAGCTCGCGTTTCTGAATCGCGGCGTAAAAATCACGATCGAGGATGAACGCGCGCAGGACGAGCGCAATCAGAAGAAGCACGAATTTTTTTACAAAGGCGGGCTGTTGTCTTTTGTCGAGCATCTCAACCGGGCGAAGACCGCTGTGCATCCGAAAGTCGTGCATTGCGAAGGCGAAAAGGAGGGCGTTGGAGTTGAAATCGCGATGCAGTGGAACGACGGCTATACGGAAAATGTTTTTTCTTTCGCGAACAACATCAATACCATTGAGGGTGGCACGCATCTGGTGGGATTTCGTTCGGCGCTCACACGCACGATCAACAATTATGCCGTGGCCAACGGCTTATTGAAGAAGGACGACCAGAACCTACAGGGCGAAGATGTCCGTGAAGGGCTTACCGCGGTCATCAGCGTGAAAGTTCCCGAGCCGCAGTTCGAGGGCCAAACGAAAACCAAGTTGGGCAACAGTGAAGTCAAAGGCATCGTGGAAGCGCTCGTTAATGAAAGATTTGCCAACTATTTGGACGAGCATCCGACGGAAGCCAAGAAGATCGTTTCCAAAGGTGTGGAGGCGGCCCGGGTTCGTGAGGCTACGCGCAAAGCTAAGGAATTGGCGCGACGCAAAGGCGCTTTGGACTCGGGCTCGCTGCCCGGTAAACTTGCGGATTGCCAGGAGCGCGACCCTGCGCTGAGCGAAATTTACCTCGTGGAGGGCGATTCTGCCGGCGGCTCGGCGAAGCAAGGTCGCGACCGCCGCAACCAAGCGATTCTGCCACTGAAAGGGAAAATTCTAAATGTCGAGAAGGCGCGCTTCGACAAGATGTTATCGTCTCAAGAAATTCGCTTGATGATCACGGCTCTCGGAACCGGCATCAAGGAAGACTACGATGAATCAAAGTTGCGCTACCATTCGATCGTCATTATGACCGATGCGGACGTGGACGGTTCGCATATTCGCACTTTGCTCCTGACGTTCTTCTATCGCCAGATGCCGGAGTTGGTGGAGAAAGGTCATCTTTTTATCGCGCAACCGCCGCTTTACAAAGTAAAGCGCGGCAAGCAGGAACGTTACATCAAAGATGAAGGCGGCCTGGAGGACTATCTGGTCGAAATCGGGACCGAAAATATTCGGGTCAAGACTAGCGGTAACGGCAACGGCTTGGTGGGCCAGCCGTTACAGTCTTTCGTCAAAAAAGTCCTGCGCTGGGAAAAGTTAATGGCCGTGGCAGCGCGCAAACGGCGCAGCCGCACGATCATTGAAGGACTGCTGCTAGAGGATGCGCTTTCCGATGAAGTTCTGAAGGATCAAATAGCACTCGAACGCTTGCGGTCGAGCCTCGAATCCTATGTCGCTCTGGTGGCGCCCGATGAAGCGCCGCTCAGATGTTCTCTCGAAGAAGACGCGGAGCATGGCTCCTTCAAGTTGATCTGCCAGACCCGTTTCAATGGAACTGGACTACGCACGGTCATCGATCACGAGTTTTTAACCAGCCCGGAGTACAAAGAGATCAAGCGTTTGCACGGCGAGCTCATGAGCCCGGGAGCTCCACCCTACGTCGTCCAAAACGGCGACCATCCAACCAAGCTCCGTTCGTTTCCCGAGCTTGCCGACCATGTTCTCGATGCTGGAAAAAAAGGCCAATACATTCAGCGTTACAAGGGACTCGGGGAAATGAATCCTGGCCAGCTATGGGAAACGACCATGAACCCGGAGACGCGGGTGCTGTTGCAGGTGCGCATCGAAGATGCGGTGGAAGCCAACGATATCTTTTCGACCCTGATGGGCGATGAAGTCGAGCCGCGGCGCAAGTTTATTGAAGATCACGCCCTGACGGTCAAGAATCTCGACATCTAACAGGCTGCGCTCATCGAGGCACGAGGAAGGCGTGAGCAGGAGAAATCAGACTATTGCCTGTTGCCTCTCGCCTCACGCCTATGTCGGCGCCTCGCCTCCGAGTCTTTTTGAGCAGCGTGTGGCCGGTTTTTACCGGTTTGTAGCTCAAGAACAGCATTCAGAACTGACGACGATTTAGACTTTGAACGGCTTGAACGTTTTGAACCCATTGCTTTGATTATGGAAGCAACTTCAAAATCACAAAAATTGCCCGTCTATATCGAAGACGAAATGCGCCAGTCCTTCATGGACTATGCCATGAGCGTCATCATCAGCCGGGCGCTGCCGGACGTACGCGACGGGCTAAAGCCGGTGCACCGCCGGGTGCTGTATGCGATGTATGACGCCGGCAATACCTCGGACCGGCCCTATAAAAAGTCCGCGCGCCTGGTCGGCGATATCATGGGTAAGTATCACCCACATGGCGATAGCGCGATCTACGACACCATCGTACGCATGGCCCAGGATTTTAACCTGCGTTACCCGCTAGTCGACGGCCAGGGCAATTTTGGCTCCATCGACGGCGACAACGCCGCGGCGATGCGTTACACGGAAATTCGCATGATGCCGTTGGCCGAGGATATGCTCGCCGACATCGAAAAAGAAACCGTCGATTTTATTCCTAACTACGACGACTCCTTAAGAGAGCCCGCCGTCCTGCCGTCTCGCATCCCGAACCTGTTGGTCAATGGCGCCGCGGGAATCGCCGTCGGCATGGCCACCAACGTTCCGCCTCACAATTTAGGCGAGATTGTCGATGCTTTGGTGGAGCTGATTGAAAACCCCAGCGTAACTGTCAAGCAGTTAATGAAGCATATCCCGGGGCCGGATTTTCCCACAGGTGGCTTCATTCACGGCAAGGAGGCGATTGAGCAGGCGTATAGCGAAGGCAAGGGTATCATTCAGATGCGCGGCAAAGCCTTCACCGAGACTGTCAAACGCACCGGCAAGGAACAAATCATCATCAGTGAAATTCCTTACATGGTGAATAAGAAGCGATTGATCGAGCAGATCGCCGATTTGGTCAACCAGAAAAAGATCGAGGGAATCGCCGATCTCCGCGATGAATCCGACCGCGAGGGCATGCGCATCGTCATCGAACTAAAAAGGGATACGCTGGCTGACATCGTCATCAACCAGCTCTACAAACATACGGGCCTCCAGGACTCTTTCGGCATCAATATGCTCGCGATCGTCGATGGCCGGCCGAAGATTCTCAACCTCAAAGAAGCGCTTAAGTGCTTCATCGACCATCGCCGAGAAGTCGCTACCCGGCGCACAGCGTACGATCTGCGCAAGGCGGAGGAGCGACTGCACGTCTTGGAAGGCTTGCGCATCGCATTGGACAATCTGGACGCGGTGATCGCGCTCATCCGCCGCTCTCACGATCCAAAAGTCGCCAAAGACGGTTTGATGTCGAATTTCGGCTTGAGCGACATCCAGTCTCAGGCGATTCTGGACATGCGCTTGCAGCGCTTGACCGGCCTCGAACGGGACAAGATTCTTCAGGAACACCGCGAAACGGTCGAGCTGATAGCAAATTTACGCGCGATCCTCGCCGATGAGCGGGAGATTTACAAGATCATCGTCGAGGAACTCAAGGAGATCAAGAAGCAATACGCGGACGAGCGGCGCACGCAGATTGTCAACCGCGCCGAAGAGATCTCTATTGAAGACCTCATTGTCGATGATGAAATGGCGGTGACGATCTCCCACGAGGGCTATATCAAACGGAGTCCCGTAAGCCTTTACAGGGCGCAGCGGCGCGGCGGCAAGGGAAAAATAGGCGCGACCACCCGGGAAGAAGATTTTGTCGAGTACCTTTTCGTTGCTTCGATGCATGCCTATATTTTATTCTTCACCACCGTAGGGAAGGTTTACTGGCTTAAAGTCCATGAGCTACCCCAGGC
>DATACQ010000737.1:0-2915 GCA_036258955.1 Binatia bacterium | reverse complement strand
TGACAGTGAGTATCTCCGCTGGGTGCAAACCCATGCCGAGGGTCTGACGCGGCCACTGAGGAAGCGCGCCGAAGATGTTTTGGCACAGGCAGGCGACAATTTGTCGGCCTTTGTCGTCCTCGCGGTCGAGCTCGAGGGATTCGTGAAAGAAAATCCAGGTTTTTCGCACGTCGCGATCCACGATCATAGCGGCAGTATCATAGCTCACAGCCAGCGCGAGTGGCAGAGACGGCAAAAGGGCGATGATCGTGTCCGGGAAATTCTTGCAGGAATTCGTGAAGAGGCGATTACGGTTCCTTATAACGGGGATTATCTGACGTTTTTCCCAGTATCGCACCGTGGGCGAAAGGTGTATCTCGCTGTCGGTTCGCGAGGCGAATTGATTCGTCAGGCGCGCACGCATCATATCGGCAGCTTTGCAGGCCTGGCGGCAATATCGCTACTGGCGTCGGCAGCGGGAATACTGATCGTCATCAAACGATGGGTATCTCGGCCGATCAGCGATCTCGCGGCGATTGCTGAAGCCATTGCCGGAGGAGATCTGCGCGCTTCCGTCGAACAACACCGTGACGACGAAATCGGCAAAATGGAAGGCGCGATGAGCACCATGATCGACGGTTTCCACAGCCTGGTTAGCGAAACCAAGTCGGCCGCGAATGCTCTGTCTGCGGCGTCCGTTCAATTATCGACGGTCGCACAGGGGATTGCACGGGGCACCAGCAGGCTGGCTGCATCCGCGCAAGAGACGACCGCGAGTTTGGAGCAGATGAGCGCTTCGATTACTCAAACGGCAGAGAACAGCCGCCAGATGGAACAGATGGCGCTGAAAGCTGCCAACGAGATGGAGCAGGGCGGCAAGGCGGTGGCGGAATCGGTCGAGGCCATGAAAACGATCGCCCAGAAGATCACGATCATCGAAGATATCGCTTATCAAACAAATTTGCTGGCGCTGAACGCGGCGATCGAAGCGGCCAGAGCGGGTGAACACGGCAAGGGTTTTGCTGTAGTCGCTGCTGAGGTCAGTAAACTCGCTGAGCGGAGCCAGTGCGCGGCCCAGGAGATCAGTGCGTTGGCTGACTCGAGCGTCAAAGTAGCCGAACACTCGGGAGAGTTGTTCGTAGCGTTAGCGCCCGTAACGGCGAGGACGGCTGATCTGGTACAGGAGGTGGCCAGCGCGGCGCGCGACCAAGCCGATGGGTTAGCGCAGGTAAACAAGGCTATGGGCGAAGTCAATTACGTGGTACAGCGTCATACCGCGAGAGCCGACGAACTTTCCGGCGCATCCGACGAGCTCGCCGCTCAGGCGCAACGCCTGCAGGAATTGATGCGGCGTTTCAAGACCAAAGATACTCATTCGGAACAGGCGAGTGAGCTTCCCGCAACACCGCGCCAGTCAGCGCCTCGGCTGCCAACCCGGATGCCACCGGTGAATGCCGACGGAGTCACTTGGTTGCAGCAGCAGGGCCAGCCCGGTATGCGCAACAGCGCCAGAGAAGCGGCGGAAAAAGCGACGCATGAGATTTGATGCGGTGCTGATCTGCAGGGGGCGGACTAGCGCTTCAGCGTATGGGCGCCTTAAAGCTGCCGATCGCCGGCCGAACCGATGATTCCTATCACCGAACATGAATTTAGCCTGTTTCAACAACTGATTAAGAAGCACGCGGGAATCTCATTATCATCGGCAAAGAAAAGTCTAATACAGGCGCGGCTGGGCGGCCGCTTGCGCGAGCTGGGTCTGGATTCCTACCATGCTTATTATCTCCATCTGACTATTAATCGAGGCGACGAGCTAACGGAGATGATTGATCGAGTTTGCACGAACGAAACGAAGTTTTTCCGCGAGCCGCGTCACTTCGAATTTCTCTCACGAGTAGTGGTCCATGACTGGGCGGCGCAAGCGGCTGCGGGCTTTCGCCCGCGGCAAATCCGGGCCTGGAGCGCCGGCTGTTCAACCGGCGAAGAGCCGTATTCATTGGCCATGGTACTCCGCGACCAATTCGGAACATCCAGCAGTTGGGACATCCAGATACTGGGTACAGACCTTTCGAGTCGCGTTCTCGCCCGAGCGCGCGCTGGCATCTGGCCCATTGCGAAGGCGAGAGAAATTCCAGCCGAATACCTGAAGCGTTTCATGCTCAAAGGAACCGGTAGGCAAGAAGGCAGCATCAAGGCGGCCGCGGAAATCGCATCCGTGATCCGCTTTGATCGGCTGAATCTAAATGATGATAGTTATCCTATGACCGAGCTCTTTGATCTGATTCTGTGCCGCAACGTGCTGATCTATTTTGACCAACAGCATCGCGCTCAGATCATCGATCGTCTCCTGAGATATCTTCGCCCGGGAGGGTTCTTTTTGATCGGCCATTCCGAAAGACTGGTCGGGTTGACCGATAAGGTGGCGAATGTATTCCCAACCATATATGTCCGAATCGGCGAAGAGGCATCCTGGCGTGGCGGCCGCATTCCATGACTGGCAAAGACCCCAAACCTGTGAGCGTTTTGATTATCGACGATTCAGCCGTCGTGCGCCAAACCGTCAGCGTCATCCTCTCACAGGAACCAAGCCTCACTGTGACGACAGCGCCGCACCCGCTGATCGCACTGGCTAAAATGGCGCGCCAGCGCCCGGATGTGATCCTTCTCGACTTGGAAATGCCGCGCATGAGCGGCATGGATTTTCTTAAAAAGATCATGCGCGAACATCCCATTCCTATCATCGTGTGCTCGGCGCATGTCGGTGCGGGTGCAGCAGTAGGAATCGAGGCGATGGAGGCCGGCGCGGTGGATATTATCGCCAAGCCGCAGATCGGCGTGCGTGAATTCTTGCACGAATCGGCGATCACGTTAATCGACGCCGTGCGCGCCGCGTCCCGCGCTAAGCTGATCGGCCGCGGTAGATCCTTACCATTTTCGCG
>DATACQ010000736.1:0-2616 GCA_036258955.1 Binatia bacterium | reverse complement strand
TCTCGATCTCTCGTCCGAGCTCTGGATCACCCGCGATGAAGCGGGTCTTGATCAGTGCTTGCCTCTCCCAAAGCTGTGCGTCGCCTTTATGGTATTCTCGGTAAGCATCGAGCGAGCAGACGACAGGGCCGGCTTTACCCGACGGACGAAGCTGCATGTCGAGTTTGTAAGCGATACCCTCTTCGGTGGGCGCGGAAAGGTAGGTAATCAGCTTCTGCCCTAGACGCACATAAAAATCATGGGCCGGCAAACGACCTTGAGCCCCGCCGCCGGTTTCAGCTTGGTCTCCGGCCTGATAGACGAAGATCAGGTCGAGGTCGGAGTTGTAATCGATCTCAAGACCGCCCAATTTCCCGCCGCCGATAATGGCGAAATGCCCCTGTCGCACTTGACCGTATTTCTCTTCGAGCTCGTCAAGGGTGAGTCGCAATGCCATTTCAACGCAGACTTCGGCGAGAATGGAAAGCTCGCGCAAAACAGCATTCAGCTCGATGCTGCCGCCAAGGTCGTGCAGGCCGATCCGGATAAACTCTTCGGTCTTATAGCGCCGCAGCGCATTTAGTTTGCCTTCGATATCGTTTTCTTCACCGATGGCGGCACGCAGCTCCGAAAGCATTTCGTCTCTGCTCTTGCGCAGGCGCGTGAGGTCTACTCGGATCAACGCGTCAATCAATTCAGGGCGGGTCAAAAATAGATCAGTGAGAAACTGGCTGTCCGCAAACAACGTGATGAGCAAGCGCATAGTTTCCGGGTTTTCCGCCAACAGGGTGAGAAAACCCGTGCGGCCGCCGATCCGATGACTGAACCTGGCAAGATTTAAGAGCGCGCGATCGGGCGCGCTTGACTTCGCGATGTCCGCCACCAAGGCAGGCCCGAGGGTGCGCAGCACCTGGAGCCGCTTTGGACTCGGCGGGGCGTAGGTCTCGCCGTCGCGCACCGCAAGAAGGTTTTGATAGGCTTGCTCCGGCTCGGAAAATCCCAAATTGCGTAGCTCTTTGATAATGATTTCCTGCCGATCCAGGTCATGCCAAATCGCCCCTGCATTGGACGCGCCTTCGCCCGCGATTTCTTTTTGCGCGCTGTAAAATAGCCTATCGAAAATCGCGCGGACGGTACTCGTGTGCACCCGATGATCGCGCCAGAAAAGATCGCGTTCGGTTAATTTGCCTTTGCTCCGATAGCCTAGGCGCCGTGCCAATGCCTGCTCGGCGTCCTTGTCTTCGGGAATCGAATGCGCGTGCGCTTCTTGCACGATCTGGACTTTGTGTTCCACTTGTCGAAGAAAACGGTATGCCGCCGTTAACTTGTCCCGCTCCCGTGTTGAAATAAACTCGTGCCGCGCAAGTTTCTCGAGAGCCGGCAAAGTGCTGGGTTCGCGGAGCTCCGGCACGTAGCCGCCGTTGACCAGTTGCAACGCTTGAGTGAAGAACTCGATTTCACGTATGCCACCGTAGCCGAGCTTTATATTTCGTTCCCTGCCGCTATCTGTAAGCAGTTCGTTTTCGATGCGACTTTTCATGTGACGCAGTTCATCCACCGTGGTGTAATCGAGATAGCGGCGGTAAACAAAAGGCTCGACTTCTTTCAAAAACTCCGCTCCGAGTTCCTTGTCACCTGCCACGGCTCGCGCTTTGATCAGGGCAGCCCGTTCCCAACACTGCCCCCAGGATTCATAATAAAGCATCGCCGATCCGACGGACTGCACCAACGGTCCATTGGCGCCCAGAGGACGAAGACGCAGATCGATGCGAAACACAAAACCGTGCTCGGCAACGTGTCCCATGCAATGAATGATTTTCTTGCCGAGATCCGAGAAAAACGTCCGCGGATCGGCTTTGCCTTTGCGCCCCCCCGAAGTCTCGCCCTCATCGCTCTCATATAAAAAGATCACGTCGATATCGGAGCTGAAGTTAAGCTCCCGGCCGCCGAGTTTTCCCATTCCCAAAATGACAAAGCGGTTGGGTTGGATGATGCCGGGCAGATCGAGTCCGCCGTAGTCCTTCTCGACTTCTCTGCGGCAAAATCTGTAGGTGGCATCGAGTGTCCCTTCCGCAAGAGCCGTGAGCTCACGCACTGTTTCCTCTAATGGCAATTCGGGCATCAAATCGCGGACGCCGATGCGCAGATACTCACGCTGCTTGTGCCGCCGCAAAGCGACAGAAAACTCTTCGAGCGACAGTGACTTTCTGACCGCGGGTTCAAGCTGCCGCAGATGTTCACTTGCGCTCTTGCGTTGAATTTTTGTCTGCTGGAGAAACAGCTCAGGCCATTTTGATCGCTGGCTAATCAGGATGTCAGCGAGATAGGAACTGGCGCCGAGAACTCTGACCAGAAGAGCGAGGTGGGATTCATCCAATCTACTTAACGCCTTGGAGTCTCCCGCTTCTATGAGCCTGCTTAGATGGGACTGTGCGAGGGCCGGAGACGGGCTGGCCGCGATCGCACGGTCGAGCTTGCGCCGGTCAGCCGGCGCGACTGATAGCTTGCGCAGATTACGCACTATTTTAACGTACTGGTCTCGGCCGCAACCCGCAAGCTGCCGATTGCCAAAGCTTCACACCAATTGGTCTATGTCAGCGCGGCGCAATTTGTACTTTACCAAGACGCCAGCGAACG
>DATACQ010000735.1:0-2069 GCA_036258955.1 Binatia bacterium | reverse complement strand
TCGTCAATTCCATGCAGCGACACGGTCGACCAACCCACAAGGGTGCATATCAAACAGATTAAAACTGTCCATTCCTTTCCGCTAATCGGTGCGGCGTTCGACCTATGCGCGATAACAGACGTCGAGACGAGCGACTCTTTTTCTTCGGCTGACAAAGGTAGAAGCAGTTGGATGGCGACAAACATAACGACCGTGATGCAGATGGCCGCCGGTAAAGCCGCCAGGAGCCATGTGAGCCAGCCGAATTCGGCTTTTTGAGCCGGTGGTAAGAAATTCCAGGGGATGAGGCAGTAGTCGCTGCCGGTTAGAAACAGGAAAGACATTTGGCTGAATCCCACGAACGCTGATAGTGATATGGCTGCAGAACCATTGGAACGCGGCGCAAAGCCGGCGAATTCCGTTATGGCTTGACTTACCGGGACCGCAACCGCAGCTCTGGCTTTGCCGGTCGGAAGCAGAGGTCCAGAGAACATTCCGACACTGAGTAAACAAAATGCGTACGTTCTTTGGCAACGCATCGGTAACCAGCTTATGAGCTTGAAAGCAAACCGGCGCAGAAGCGTGGTATTGCCCACGCCCGCTGCGATCCCCAATGCTCCAATCGTAAAAACCCAGGAGTTCGTGGCAAATCCCCCAAGAGCCACGTTGGACGGCACGATGCCCAATACCACCCAGGCGAGTAGCAGCAAAAGCCCGACGATATATTCGTCAACAACCTCGAGAATCCACAGAGCCACGGCCACAATCATAGTGGCTAGAAAATGCATTCCTTGTTCACCCATCGGCTCGAGCGGCGGCAAATGCCAGACGATCCAAGCCAGGAGGAAAACTACTGCAAAAATGCTGCAACGTCCGAGCCCTCGTATTAGCTCCCAGCTGATTCCGGTCGCAGCATTGGAGGGATTTAGGATTTGGGTATCGTGCGCCACTTAATCCTCAACTTAAACCACGAACAATAGCTCTACTTGTGCTTACTTGCCGCCAAACTCTCAGCGAGGGAGGCGGGAAGCAGGACCCTTCAGCCGGGCTTGGCAAATTGCTTGATCTGAGGCAGGAGATTCTCAAATCGGTCGGAGTTTCTAAGAGGAACGAGTGTTTGTCCGGCTGACATCGAAACCACCAAAAGGAAAGCTGCTATAGCATGCACTGTGCCAACGCGGTGAGGATTCTTAGTGATGTAATTCATGGATTCTAAGGAGAAAACTTTGGCAGACAAAATCGGTTTCGGCGAGAACCATAATAGTATCTTTTAAGATACAGCGGAGTGCAAAAAAGGATTCACGCAGCTGCTAAAGAGACCGCACGTGTTGCGAGCTATCGCTTGCTGACGCGCCGAGATCTCGAATCGCATCATGTCCGCCGTCGCGGCAGCAGTCCCGGTGGGCGCGTCCGACGGCTGTAGCTCAGATCACGCTGCGATTCAGCCGCGGAGCGGGAACTGAAGCGATGCGGCACGACTGAGTTAAAGTCCGGGAGATACAATCAAAGGGGTAATCAGATCGATCGGCAGAGTGAGCGATCGAGCAGAGTTTGCTCGCGAAAAGGTCCGTTTCCTAATGCTCACCCAAGGAGCCACGGTAGGGCAGCGAAGTTAGCGAAATCTGGTTCGCCGACTGTCTTATTTTACGAGTTTCCACCTGATTGACCGGACGACCGGCGGCGTTTTGGATCCACGAGCACCCACTCCAGAGCGGCGCGGAGTATTTTGAGATGCCACTCAGGTACTGACTCGGTTTTCACTTCTGCCATTCAATCCCTCCTTTTACTGTGTGGATGAGCGCGTTTTGAATAGGCCAACGCGACCATTGTAGCTGCTCTTCGGAAAAATCGAAAGATATTTTCAGAGTGCGCCTAATCAGGTGCCGCGCTGAAATGGCCAGGAGCGGTTGCGCCGGAAGGAAGTCTCGGCTGCTCAGATCAGAAAGGAGGTGGCAAGCTCGACTGGACTCGCACGACACAGTAGGTAATCCTGCCATCGCTCCAAGAGAACCTGTCTGAGCTACACACTTCCTGCGGCCGGGCGGCTGGGACTGATGGTGACCCGGTACGGGCCGACTGTTCCGCACGCG